>NZ_QVLZ01000120.1:0-641 GCF_003435205.1 Bacteroides sp. AF32-8BH
CATTACCGATAATAATAAAAACAAAGAAAATATGAACGAACGATATGCCAAATGTATTCCATTCGATAAGAATGTAAAAGGCAGGATTGGTGGCAATCCTCCTAAATGTATAGAAGGACAAATCCCTTGCGATTATAAATTCTATGCAACACTGGTACATCCTGAAAAGGAGAACATCATGCTTTCTATCATCATTCACCAAGATTATGACACTCTTATTGACAACAACATATATCCCTCAATAGCAGTCAAAGTAATAGAACATGAATTTTCCGAAATTGGCAATTGTGCAGAAAAGCGAAACGCCAGCTTAGACATGTGTTCTATCAGTGAATATTCAGAAGATAAGGATAGTGAAAATATACTTGTAAAAATAGGTGGTGAACCTTCCCTTATCCAAGATGAAGAAAGCTATTATAAAGAATTAGAGAAACATGGTTTTTCTTTTTTCTTATCAATAGACGAGGACGGATATAGTGAAGATGTTACTATTGGCAGTTATCCTTTCGGATATGGAGCTTTGTATTTGTATAAGCGCTGTACAACCAATGAAATAATCGCAGGATTTTGGCAATGTTCGTAAAAAATATATCGGTAACATGCACCTGTTCCGCCTAACGGCGGCAAGCTGCAAACCATTA
>NZ_QVLZ01000121.1:0-365 GCF_003435205.1 Bacteroides sp. AF32-8BH
CGTCGGTATGGTAGACGGAGCTATCTTGTTGAGGAACGCATCAGATCGATAAGCTTGGAACTTACTTCCCGAAAGGCCTCTTCTCTTTTGCAGCTGTTCCATATAACGGCCAGTAGCTCTTCCTGCTTACGCATCCTACAACAGTGCGGGCAACATAATCCTATGCATAATAAAAGTATTTATGTAGGTATTGATGATTTTGCCTATAAAAAAGGTAAGGATTATATGAGTGTGGTCGTAGACCAGATGACACACATACCTATTGCTTTGTTAGAGGATAGAAACGGAGAAGCACTTGATAACTGGCTCATCCGGAATCCTCAAATACAATATATAACGAGAGACCGTGGAAGATGTTTCACAGA
>NZ_QVLZ01000121.1:375-579 GCF_003435205.1 Bacteroides sp. AF32-8BH
TATATAACGAGAGACCGTGGAAGATGTTTCACAGAGGCTATAAACAGAATAATCCCTGGTGTTACACAAATCTGCGACCGGTTCCATCTAACCAAGAATATGACGGACACAATGATACCGGAAATAGAGAAAATGATTCGTCAGACTAAGCAAAAGCTCAAATACGAATATCCTGACAGAGACACGGCTTCTTCGTTAATTCTT
>NZ_QVLZ01000122.1:0-551 GCF_003435205.1 Bacteroides sp. AF32-8BH
ATGTTGATAACAAGCACCTATTCCACCTAACGGTGGCAAGCTGCAACCCATTACCGATAATGACTAAAGTTATAGATATGAAACACCTACAAATGATAACAATGATGTGTGTGATTTGTGTAACTGCAAGTTGTACAACGCAAAAGATTGCATATAGAGAACGGTTTGAAGACGCAAAAGGATATGCCCTTTATGCTTGTATCGCACACATGAACAAGTTTGTTGATAGTACATCATTTATCAACAAAGATTATTCCGGCGAATATTTTGTTCAATTAAGCAGTTTATCGCTGGAAGAAATAATCAGAATTAAGGAATATGTGAACAAAGAATGTATGAATTATTGGAGCATATCACAAAATCCGGAAGGTAATATGATTGCATATTCATCATGGAAATTCTATAACTCCAAAGACTTGGATAACTTTATTCATAAGACATTAAGGAAAAATATCGGTAACTACGAAAGATAGCATCTGACGATGCCCCTTTCTAACCATTATCAACAAATTAATAAATTACAATTATGGACTTTATAAACAAACTTTTAG
>NZ_QVLZ01000123.1:0-227 GCF_003435205.1 Bacteroides sp. AF32-8BH
ATATGTATATGGGTGCGCATAAGGCCAGCATGAGCAGGGATAGATGAAAGACACGTTTTTGTTGATACGTTATTATCTTTTCTCTTTCTTTTTTGTCGTAAGTTTGAGTTTTTATTGAACTTAGAAAAGTAGCGGCTTTTGTGCTGATTTTCATGTGTTTTATTGTTTTAAGTGTTATTAAGTATGATGTTTCCTGCAAAAATAACTGTTTTTTTTTTTTTTTTTTT
>NZ_QVLZ01000123.1:269-524 GCF_003435205.1 Bacteroides sp. AF32-8BH
TTTTTTTTTTTTTTTTTGTATGCTTAAGTACTTTTCTTTATGATGTTAAGTATTTTTAATTGTTGTGTAAGCATGATTGGCTGCTGTGGTAAGTGTTGTAGCTGTTGTGTGGTTGTCTTTTTAAGTATTTATAAGTTTAAAATACTTGTTTTTTGCTTTGGGAGCTGGTTTATAGGTATGTATTTTTGCGGTCGAAATTCAAGGGGTGTAAAAGCCTGGGTTTGGATTGTCATATTAACAAATGATTAAATGACG
>NZ_QVLZ01000124.1:0-506 GCF_003435205.1 Bacteroides sp. AF32-8BH
TCAACGCTTGTTGTTATTGGCTTGGGATAATCTTGGAGTGGGGATAATAGTGCAACGCCATACCAAAAATTTCATCATCACTAAAACCACAGCAACCGCTTTTCTTCACTTGGTTTAAAATATAGGTAATGCAATTATCTATATTCTTTGTAGGTTTTTGATAGACTGGAGCAAACAGACTATCCACCGCTGCCATATTATCAAGGTATGCCTTGATGGTACTTTTAAATTGTTCTGACACTTTCATAGTATATCATTTTTAGATTTCATTTCACAATAAGCCAATTTCACGAGAAACAAGGAGAATAGGCAAATAAGAGCCAACAACGTAACCGACACAACCTTTATCGGACTTGGCGTTATTACCGCTCCGACAAACATAGCCACTGCACAAAGAGCGATGATGACCGAAAAAACAAATTGAATGATTTGCATATACTTCTGCTACTTAGTTTGTTAAACTTCTAATTTTATGCTTCAGCTAGATTTAAAGACCTTTTTTTAAA
>NZ_QVLZ01000013.1:0-150481 GCF_003435205.1 Bacteroides sp. AF32-8BH
CGCCACAAGTCCACGCAGCAGTATTATCGGGATATACAGAAACTCGCCGACAATCTCAAAGCGGAAGTGGTGGACTTGCAGCAGCAGAAAGAAATGGCACGGGAGGAACTAAGACGGGCGAAAAAAGAAATACAGACCGAGAAGCTGAAAGGGGCGGCAACCACCGCAGCCACCAACATCGCCGAGAGTGTCGGTTCTCTTTTCGGCAGCAACAAGGTCAAGACATTGGAAAAAGAGAACACCGCCCTGCATAGGGAGGTAGCCGACCACGAGGAAACCATCGAAGCCCTGCAAGACAGAATACAGACCATGCAGGCAGACCACAGCAGGGAGATACGGGAAATGCAGCAAAAGCACGGCAGGGAGATAGCAGACAAGGACACAAGGCACAAGCAGGAAATATCGTTTCTGAAAACGGTAATCGCAAGGGCGGCGGCATGGTTTCCCTATTTCCGTGAAATGCTCCGTATCGAAAACCTCTGCCGCCTTGTCGGGTTCGATGAAAGGCAGACCGCAACGCTCGTCAAGGGAAAGCCGTTGGAGTATGCGGGGGAACTCTACTCGGAGGAACACGGACGGAAATTCACGACCGAAAGGGCAGGGGTTCAAGTCGTGAAAGACCCCACGGACGGGACTAAATTGGTTCTTGCCATCAACCGAAAGCCCATTGCCGAGTGGTTCAAGGAACAGTTCGAGAAGTTAAGGCAGAACATACGGCAACCTATACAGCAGCAAAGGAAAAGCAGGGGTATGAAACTGTAAAGCTCCAATTTTATACAGCGAGCAAATAAATCTATTGCAACATAAGTGATTATCACAACTTTTCACTACCTTTGTGGTTGGATTAGGGAAACTCCGTCCAAGACATATTAGAAAAGAAAGAAGCGTTATGCTTATCTTGTTGTTGAAAACGTAGGAAATTTTCAAAATGAGCAAGGATGGCATAGTGGTTCTCACGCTATAGCGTGGGCTGCTATTACTACATCTGCTCATTAGGTTTTTCCTACGACCTTCAACAAAGACGTGGCATTGCAGTTCCACGCTTCGTGGTTTAATAATAAAAAGGTCTTAAGGAGCTGGAAAGACAAACATAGTACTATGGACATGACATCTCTTTGGGGAAGACTTGCAAAATTGCAGAGTTTCTTTCAGGATGGTTTGAATGTGGATGAAAATTCACATTTGCCAGAAGCGGATTTACGCAAGATAAGTCTTGGCAATCTGTATGTATATCAACAACAAGGTGTATTGAACACATTCGAAACTGGCGTAACTCCCTCTGTTCGTAAAGTTATTTTAGGTGAATACTTTGGTATAACGGATAGGGATAGTGCCATCGAAACTTTGAATTGGTTGTCGCAAGCTCCCTCGCAAACAATGTTTCACTATGCTTATACGGCTTTTCTTCAAGGAGGGGGTAATATAAGCAGGAAGTGGCTTAATGAAAATGAAGAATTGAAAGAACACACCGATTTCCGAAATGACTGTTTGGAAAAGTTGGAAACGATGGAGGAAAAATATCCGGACATTGAACAAGCTGGAATTGTCGCATCCAAAGAAGAAATGGGCAAACTCGGAGTACTTGCGTGGGATGCAGGAAGATTAAACTTTATCAGCAGACTTTGCCTTGAGCAAGAGTACATTGTAAAAGAAGAATGTATGCAGTGTATCAATGCCGCTTACGAGATGACCAAAGAAGTTTATACCAATTGGAAAGACTATGCTTATAGTTATGTTCTTGGTCGTACTTTGTCGATGGGAACTACCAACATGATTGGATTGGCAGAAGATTTACTGACAGATACCAAAAGCCCTTGGACTTATATAAAATGGTGATATTTTATTAAAAAACATTTATTAACTCTACATTTTTTTTTGAATTATGAAAACGTTTAATTATGCTCCAGCCTCTCCTATCAAGGATAACATTACAATGTTGGCTGTATCAGTCGGTATGGTTGTCGTGCCGCTCGTTTATCCATTCGGTATAAGAATAGGCAGTACCCGAATACTTGGCCCTACGAGTACTGCCATTGTTTTTATAATCGGAGGACTCGTTCTCTTGGTAATAACATTGAACAAGGTTCGTCTTGCCCGTGCTTTGGCGGCGAACGGAGGAAAAATCGTTGTCGATGCAGATAGTGTAACCTATCCTATAATAAAGAAAGGGGAGAAAACCGACAAAATATTTAAAATATCGGATATAAAACATCTTAAATATGACGATGAAGAAGGAGAATTGGAAATCTTCTTGACGGATGATACACAAATAACATTGCATGCAGGATTCTTTGAATCTTTCGAGCGATACGAGGAATTTTTCGCTTTGTTGAAGAAGTGAAGAGGCTAACAAGTTCGATTTATGCGGATAATGGTGTGTGGCTCAATCGCTTTTCGTGGTGATTGAGCCACGTGTTAGCCGCAACCTTGAAAAACAAAAAATACAATGAATAGAATATTGGCACTATACATCTTTTTACTATTGTGTGGCACGGTTTCCGCACAACAAATCGTAGAATGGAGCGATTTGCAGACTATAACAGATAACTCACGGCGCACGGTCTATTATAAAAAAGGCAGAAAACAGCCGTTACGGGGAAAATATCGCATTATACGAGGACTTGACGAGGAGTGTGTTAAATTTTCCGATGGCATGATAAACGGTGATTATCGCCGCTATCGTGATGGGGTGCTGCGTGAATCGGGTATATATGCCAAAGGCAAGCGTAACAGCACATTCACGGAGTATTACCAAGACGGCGTTACTCCCCGAAAGGAAACACCCATGCAGCAAGGCAAGATAGACGGAACTGTAAAGACCTATTTTCGTAACGGCAAAATAGAAGCCGAAAAGGAATATAAGCAGAGTGTGGAGAGCGGGCGGGAACGCCGCTTTGACAGCAAGACAGGAGAGCAGATTTTTGAATCTCATTATATCGACGGGAAAAAAGATGGCGAGGAGTGGGAAATCTTCGAGGATGCGAGCACGCTTCGCAGCAGGATAATACGCCACTACCGTAACGGAAAACTTGACGGCTCTTATCGTGTGGAATCGACACGGGACGGCAAACCCTATATAACTATCGAGGGACAATACACTGACGGCGAGAAATCGGGGCAATGGATAGAACATAACTATGATAACAATACCCAAACCTGCACATGGCATGGTGAAGGTGGGGCTTAAACAGAGATGAAGATAGTTATCATAATACTACTTTTAACGCTTGCATCGGTCGTAAGCTGCGAGCCACCCATGCCGCCGACGGACGAGGAAATGATACGCCACTTCGCCACGCACGAGGCGGCATTCGACAAGATACGCAAAATCATGGCGGAGAGTTCGGAGGGAAGCTTTCACTATCCGCCGCTCTCTCCCTGCGATATTCTCATCCTTGATTCGGCAGAACAAATATCCTACCAACCGAACCAAGTGCAGGACACGCCGGTACACGGGTTATCAAGATCTGACCGAATACAACTCGACTCCTTGTTGTCAGAGATTGGATGCGGTCTTGTCCTTGTTGACCGCAGGGAGCAGGAAACGGCAGATTCGGTATATGTGAGCTTATTTATGCTGTACTACTCCCACGGCATCGTGGATGCGGGAACATCCAAGAGTTTCGTTTACGATCTCGAATTGAGAAGCCGCCGTGACATCCGTATCACCGAACACGGCGACCTGAACGAAATTTACCGCAGGACATACAATGACACTACGCTATACAAGCCCGTCAAGGAAGGCTGGTATATAGAGTTAGACCATTCACGATAATTTTCTTTTTTCGCAAGTCGATTTTATAAAATTGTCACCGAAAGTTCGTACTTTCGGAAAAAGATGTTATATTTGCAAATGAAAGAGTTATTTGACAGCATAGCAATGTAAAACGCTGAAATTCGCACAGTTGCTAAATCGTTACCTCTATTTCTCAAATAATTCGCTAAAAGTTTATTTCTCAATCGGTTAAGTCAAACCGAGAAAAATCTAAAATAGATTGAGGTTAAACTACGATAGAAGGAGGGAGCGGAAGCTTTCTCCTTTTTTGTTGTATGCTGCGGTGACGGAGAATCTCACCCCGGCTTGTAGCGGTTGTAAGCCCGGGTCTAAAGACTCTTTAGCTGCTGGGGGACGGTAAATCAGGTGTTTTATCAGGGTAAATCATACGCTCTGTTAAGTGTAAACCGATGCTTTGTTAGATGTAAACCGACGCTTTGTTTAGTAGAATCAGACGGTCTGTTTTGAAAAGGTGGAATAATGGGATTCTTTTGTTAATGATGCGTAAATCTGCTATTGACAAGAAGTGTGGTGAAAAACGAAAAGAAGTGCTCCCCAAAAGTTTCTTATATAACTTTTGGGGAGCACTTCTTTTCATTCTATTTGGTTCTTGCTTTGCTTCTATTTAATCTTTAGACCGCCACCACCGACAAACCGCCTACTTGCGGGACTAATAACACTTTTCTCAATCTTGAATTGTGCTTTTGTAGTTGTATCTTCTTCTTTTTCCGGGGGATAAGTGCCTTCTATAACACCGATGGCTACTTTTAATAATCTTTCATTTGGATCACCGAATGGCAGAAACTCACTGTAATTAGTAACTCCATCAATGGTCGTTTCACTGATTTTAAGATCTGTTGCAGGTGAGATAGCTCCTCCGGCATCGTGATTGGAATCATAAACAGTACATACTACCGGGTTGACTGACCACAGAAATTCTTCATTAATGAATTGTTCTGTTGCTACGTTTTGTCCTTTTGTGACACCACCGATGGTTACGACAGGATAGCTGTCTTTCAGGAAGAGACTTCTGATTAACATTTCCGGTGCTCCAGCTGTTGTACTGCTTGTGATAGCAAACAGACCGGGCAGGTCTAAATTAACACCGCTCTTTAATATTTCACTATCAAAGTTGATGGTGGCATCCTTGTCCCTGTTTTTATTATTATACTCCAGATAGGCCATCGGCTTATTTAATCGTACTTCTGAAGTCAAAATTGTACCTAATAGCTGAATGCAATCCAATGAACCACCGGCGTTATAACGTAAGTCAAGTATAACATATTTTACGCCTGCTGTCTTGAATTCTTGTGAAATTTGTCGCAGTTCGTTATTGTACTTGTCCGGATCACTGTTGGTGCCGGCTGTGAAACTACTGTACATGAGATACCCTACTTTGATATCTCTATTATTTTCTTTTACTGTAAGTATTTTGGTCTTATGTATCGGATTATCTTCAACGGATCGTGCCGCAGGTAGTTTTAATGTTATGCCATTAGGTACTACTTTGTATACAAATTCTTCTTCTACTTCTTCTTCCCCCTCTGCCGGCTCAACAGGAACTTCTTTCCATACTCCCATCACTAAATCTCGGGCTTTGGTCCCTTGCAGTAATTGAGTCTCGTATTTTTTGCTGATGTAAGAAGTATCGACTTTCATAATCCAGTCACCGCGCACCAATCCGGCCGCTTCTGCCGGTGAACCGGGAATGACGTAAGTAATTAACGCATTATAAGCTGTATCAATATCCGCACTTCGAACTAGTGAATAATCAAATCCATAGGTAGGTAGGGGAGTTTCCATCACAGAATCTACAAACGAGTAACTGTCGCTTTTCGATTTCACTTTAGACAAGAACGAGGCAGGTTCCAAAAACAGATTCACATCATCGTAGGAAGGTAGATCTTGATACCACAGATAGTTCTGTTGCATGATGTCGTACATCCATGTATCCAGTGCAGTTTGATGGGCATACTCCGGCCAGCGGTCGACGCCACAGGAGAAGAAACCACTGATAGATACGAGGATCAGGGCAGGTATGAGGATTATCTTTCTTAATTTCGTCATCATAAAAAGCTTTTTACTGTGCAAATGTAGGAAATACTTTGCTTATCTACCACATTTATGGTATAAAAATGCCTTCAATATGTGATTGGCTGTTAGAGATTCTTGCCTTATCTTTGTAGCATAGAAATTTTTAATAGGTATTAGCTTACATATAGAACGTTATTAATAGACGAATCATTATTCATGGATATAGCTGCATTATTATCGGGAGGTGTCGACAGTTCGGTTGTTGTACATCTCCTTTGTGAGCAAGGATATAAGCCCACTCTTTTTTATATTAAGATAGGCATGGACGGAGCGGAATATATGGACTGTTCGGCAGAGGAAGATATTGAATTATCTACTGCTACGGCACGTAAGTACGGTCTGTCTTTGGAGGTGGTGGATTTGCATCAGGAGTATTGGGAGAATGTGGCATCCTATGCCATTGATAAAATCCGGCAGGGACTGACGCCTAATCCGGATGTGATGTGTAATAAGCTTATCAAATTCGGCTGCTTTGAACAGCGAGTCGGGAAAGACTTCGACTTTACGGCAACCGGTCATTATGCCACCACCTTGCAACGCAACGGTAAAACTTGGTTGGGTACAGCGAAAGACCCTGTGAAAGACCAGACAGACTTTCTTGCACAGATTGATTATCTGCAAGTTTCCAAACTCATGTTTCCCATTGGAGGTTTGATGAAACAGGAAGTACGTGAGATTGCCAATAAAGCCGGATTGCCGAGTGCCAGAAGGAAAGATAGTCAGGGTATCTGTTTTCTCGGAAAGATAAACTACAATGATTTTGTCCGTCGCTTTTTAGGAGAAAAGGAAGGGGTGATTATTGAATTGGAAACCGGAAAGAAATTGGGTACACATCGCGGCTATTGGTTTCACACAATCGGCCAGCGTAAAGGGCTCGGATTGAGTGGTGGTCCCTGGTTTGTAGTCAAGAAGGATATTGAGGAAAATACCATCTATGTATCTCGTGGCTACGGTGTGGAAACACAGTACGGCAATGAATTCCGGATGCATGATTTCCATTTCATTACTGATAATCCCTGGAAAGGGCAGGAGAAGGAGATAGACATCACTTTCAAGATTCGCCACACTCCCGACTTTACCAAAGGAAAACTGATACAGGAAGGGGAGAAGCAATTCTATATTTTGTCCTCTGAAAAGCTACAAGGCATTGCTCCGGGACAGTTTGGGGTGATTTATGATGAAGAGGCGAAAGTTTGCGTGGGAAGCGGTGAGATCATCTGCTAACTTGTTTCCTTAGGGTGGTAGAGATCGGTGAATAGCAATATATCAGATGTAATATTCCGCTAAATCCACAATTCCTGCCCTCATCGCATATTTAGTAGCCTCGTGCACATTATTCACCCCCAATTTGCGAAAGATATTCTTACGATGGCTGTTGATCGTATGGAAACTAAGATTTTTCTCTGCAGCAATCTCTTTCGTCGTTTTCCCTAATGCAATTTCTTTTAGGATATTCTTTTCTGTCTGCGTCAGCAAATGGTCGTCCATGCTTGACATTGCCAGCGGAGAAGAAGCTCCCGAAAGCAGCAGATTGCTGACATGGTTGCATATATACCGTTGTTTGCGGGTGGCGCATTGAATGGCAGTCATGATTTCTTCTTTTGAGTTATCTTTCATCACTACTCCGAAAGCCATGCTGCTGAATAATACCTGACGGAGAAAGTTCAGGCTTAGTTCGTCAGAGAAAAGAATCCAGTCGGCTTCCTTGAATCTTTCCTGCAAGACAATCAACTCATCCGCCCCGGCAAAATTGAACAATGTATAATCCAATACAATCACCGCTTGCGGATGCAATCGTAACTGCTGAATCAGTTCAGCCTTACTATCAGCTTCTAAAAGGAGGGATACTTCCTTCTGTTTACTTAGCAGAAACATCATTCCCGCCTTACTGATATCCTGATTGTCTGCGATGATAAATTCTCTCATAAGCAATGATGAATAAAAAAAACTCCGCTACAAATGTACGCATTTTGCGCAATTTGTAGCGGAGTTATGATAAGATTCTTGTATCCGGATTACCAGGAACGTCCCTTGAAGATATTTGACTGGTCAAGCGGAACGATATTTCCGTTCAATGTCAGGTTATTGTTGCTGAAGTTCGGGCTGATACTAACCGAAGCTGTATTGTTTCCGCTGCTCATATTAATAAATACTTGAGCGGAGATGCCGATACCCTGAACACTGAATGAACAGTTCACATTTCCTTTTTTGTCGATATTCATCTTCATATCCGAAGAATTACCATCTACTGTAACACCACCGATTCCGTTAGGACCTGGGTAAGGAGTGTTGAAAGCAGTCTGTACGGTAGCTCTGTTGCCGTTCATCAGGACGAAGTTGGTATTTGAAGTAACAAAAGCACTCATACCGTTGCGGAAGACAACCTGATTAGCTTCCAATACAAATTGCTTGTTTTTCAAAGCCTGTACAGCTTGTTGATAGGCTGCCATGTCCTGCACCTCTTCTTCGGCACGGAGTTTCGCTCTCTCTGCATCTCTTTGAGCTTTTCTTTCTGCGCGGCGTGCTGCTGCGTTACTTTCTTGTGCATACATCATTGTGCTTGCACTCACTAATACTAATGCTACTAATGCAATAAACTTTTTCATAACTTTTTTTTGTTTAGGTTTAATATGTTGTTCGTTTATTGCAAAAACAAAGTGTATGCCAGATTGTTCACGAACGTCGTGTAATTTTATATCCGATGGCTGCCACGGTGATACTCATTAAAGGACTGATAATGTTGAAAAAACAATAAGGGAGATACACAAGTGTGGGTACACTCAAGATAGTGGCTTGAGTCATTCCACAGCTGTTCCACGGGATCAATACGGATGTAACGGTTACTGCATCTTCCGTGGTACGGCTTAGTAAGCAACTTTCATATCCTTTCTTGGCATAAATATCGCGAAACATATTTCCCGTCAGAATAATACTGATATATTGGTCGGCAGTGGTCAGATTAAGAAATAGACCGGAACAAACCGTCGCACTGACCACGCTGACTGTTTTCTTCATAAAGCGCACAAAGATGGAAGTGATACTTCCCACCATACCGCTTGCTGTCATTGCTCCGCCGAAACACATGGCACATAGTATCAGCCAAATCGTATTCATCATTCCTGACATGCCGCGTGTGGCAATTAAATCTGTCAGAACGGCATTATCCGTGTGCAAATTTGTCTCTCCGTAGATAGTCATCATCAGTCCTTTAAACAGTGAATCGAATCCGGAAGCGGCAATTCCTGAAATTTCTTCCAACAAATCCGGCTGAAAGATCAAAGCAAAAACAGCAGCCAGCAGGGTAGACAGGAACAGCGTAACGATAGACGGCACTTTCTTCGCTATCAATATCCCGGTTGCTACGGGAACTATCAGCAGCCACGGAGTGATATGAAACTTTTCATTCAGAGCTGTTGCCACTTCTGCGATGTGTTGTGTATTGTTGGCATCATGAGAGAATCCTGCTACGGTGAAAATAATTAGTGTAATGACAAGAGATGGAACCGTAGTAATCATCATGTAACGGATGTGACGGAACAAGGGAGTGTCTGTGATAGAAGAGGCCAGGATGGTGGTTTCGGATAAAGGAGATATTTTATCTCCGAAGTATGCTCCTGAAATAATGGCTCCGGCAATCCAGCCGTCTTCAAAACCTTGCGCCTTTCCGATACCCATCAGGGCGATACCGATGGTAGCAATGGTAGTCCACGAACTTCCGGTCATAACGGAAATCAATGCGCAGATGATGCAGGTAGATGCCAGGAAGAAACTGGGATGGATAATTTGCATCCCGTAGTAGATTAGCGTAGGCACTACTCCACTAATCATCCAGATCCCGCTCAACGCACCGATTATCAATAGAATAATAATGGCTGTTGCCACTCCGGCAATATTGTTGGTTATGGCAAGCTCGTAATCTTTCCAGGGAATTTTATAAAACACCATACCGATAAGGATACAAATAGCTGTAGTGGTGAGTAGTGACACTTGGCTTCCGCCGCTTAGGGCATCACTGCCAAATGTGCGGATAGTGGCAAACAATAATAACACCAGTACAATGATCGGCATCAATGATACAAAGGGAGAGGGGGCTTTCTTCATGTTGATTCTTATAACCTTTTATTTGTTTTTCGGCTACTGTTTTGTTTATAGCCGCGCAAAGATACAACAAAAAAGAATGAAATCTTTTGCTTCAAAACGTCAGGCAATAAAAATTATTATAAGTTTGTATTTGATTGGAATATGTATAAGACCGGCTTAATTAGCGAAAGTCTTACGCCTTATCCACCAGTAACGGATGAAAAGTACCCCTGTCAGGATGAGGGCAATGGATAATCCGGTATAGAAAACAGAAATGAACGTTTCGGGCAGAAGATGGAAGCTACGTATAGTAATTCCCAGAGAAATCATGAAGATCATTGTAATCCAGCTTTTCACATCGAAAAAGGAGAACGGGCAATTTTTGTGTTCTTTCTTTTGTTCGATTCGTTGGGTATGTTTATAATAAAGTCTTCTGAACACCAGAACGAAGAATAACAAGAAAACGACGGTGGCTTCTCCTATTTTGAACATCCAATCTTGGGAGGTGTTTAACCAGGTTACAATTCCTATTCGCAGAATATTCGCACCGGCTATAATCCAGACGGTGCCGGCTGTGATAAGTAAGATTTGTCTGTTAACTCCGTATTTCATTGGCTTTTTTATTGTAATAAACGGTTTGACCGTCCGTTTTGTTGACTCACTTCTTGTAGAAAGTCGTAATTAATAAAGAAATTCCGGTTAAAACGACTCCGGTACCGATAACTCCGTGCCAACCATACAGTTGCCAAAAGCTGCCCGCCAGAAATGTTCCCATTGAACCGCCAATAAAGTAAGTAGTCATGAAAACTGTATTGATACGGTTCGAAGCGCGCGGGTCTAGTTCGAAGATACTTGTTTGGTTGCTAAGTTGGATGCATTGCATCCCTATGTCAATGATGATGATTCCGGCAATGATACCAATAAAAGTGTTTTCACCGATGAAGAACAGTAACCAGGCAAAGAGAATCAATCCGCAACCGATAAAGTTAAAGCGGCGTACACCTACTTGCTTTACATATCTTCCTACGAAAGAAGCAGTCAATGCTCCGGCCACTCCGCAAAGTCCCAGCATACCGATTACGTCGCTGTTGGCGAAGAACGGGGCTTGTCCCATTTTAAAAGCCAGACAGGACCACATGGCGAGGAGGGAACCGAAATTCAGTGCCGCCCGGATCGAATAAATGCGCAGTTGCGGGTATTCTTTCACTAAGGCTAACAGAGATTTCATCAGGCCGCTATACTTTCCCTGAAAGTTGGTCTGAATGTCAGGAAGGACTTTTAATACAACGATTGCGCAGATAAACATCATGCCTGCAGCGATGTGATACATTTCCCGCCAGCCAATCAGTTCACCGATAAATCCGCTGACGACACGTGAAGCCAGAATGCCGGTCAATAGTCCTGATAAGACAATCCCTACATTTCTGCCTTTATTTTCCGGACGGGAGAACTGGGCGGCTATCGGAATGAATATTTGTGGAATCATCGAACAAACTCCCGTGAGGAATGAAGCGATAAGTATCAAATGAAAATTGTGCGTCAGGGCGATAGTCAATAGGGAGAATATCAGAACGGTGAAGTTGACCAGGATGATTTTCTTACGCTGATATAAATCTCCCAGAGGGGTGATAAACAACAATCCTGCCGCATAGCCTATTTGCGTGACCATGGCAATCAGGTTAGTTCTGAACTCTGATATGCCAAGTTCATGGCGTATCATATTTAATAGGGGTTGAATATAATAGATGTTGGCTACCGAGACACCGGCCACAATAGCAAGTGTCCAGAGGATAGATGCCGGTAGTCCCCCGTTTTCTTTTAATGGCTGTTTCATGCGGCAAAGATAATAAAATAAGATGTTTATTCGATGAAGAAAGTGGTGGAAACTGTGTTGCCTTCTCCGTCTACTGCCGTCAGGGAATGTTTGCCGGGAGCAGGTTGCAGGGAAATTTTGTGGAAATCCTGTGTCTGTGTCTGATAGGTGTCGTCGAGATGCCAGAAGATAGTGGCATTGGGATTGCTGTGTGCCAGTTCCACCGTGATAAAGCCTTTGCTGCCATCCAGTTGCTTGGGCAGCTTGATGTGGGCGTTCATCGGAGGATAGATGAACTGCATGGGTTGGAAAGAATCTTCTCCGCAGCCGGCTTTGAAAGGTGGCAGCGGTTTATATTCTGGATGGTGTTGTTTATAGTACCATTCCCATACGGGCGGCAGGGCAAACCATGATTTCTGAATGGTAGGTTCCGTATTTGCACAGTTTTCATAGATGCGGTGGCTTTCGTCGGCGGATAGTGTGACGAGATGATGGTAAGGACAAGCCTCCGTCCGTAATCCGACGGGAAGGATCAGTACAGTGTCGGTTTCTTCACAGAAACGTCCTTTCAGATGACCGGATTGACGGCATATTTCTGCATCAACGAAAATTCCTGTGGGACGTTCGAACCAGGGTGAAGATGGGAGATAATTGAATATATCGAATAATACGGGACCGGCTGTCTGTGCACCGACCAATCCGGGTTTTCCTTCTCCGGTTGCATTTCCTACCCATACGCCTACTGCATAACGGGGAGTCACGCCAACGGCCCAGGCGTCACGGAATCCGTAACTCGTTCCGGTCTTCCATGCGATAGTCTGCATCGAGGGGATTGATTTCCAGTCAATTTCTTCAGGGCGGTTGACTTCTGTTAAGGCGGAAAGGGTGAGCCAGGCCGCTCCTGCCGAAATGACTCCTTCTGAAATAACTCCTTCTGATATATCCTTTCTCGAAGTTGTTTTTCTTGAAATGATCTTTCCTGAAGTAACTTTTCTTGAACCATCTCTTTCCGAAACAGTCTTTTCTTCTGTTCCCAGTAGTATCTGCACTTCCTTTTCTTGGGGAAGGTCGTTGGAATGACTGTTGGAGAGGCTTCGTCCCATTTGTGCATAAGCATTCGTCACATCCCATAAAGTAGCTTCGGCACCTCCTAAAATGAGTGATAATCCATAATGGGAGGCTGATCGGTTGATAGTCTTGAACCCCATTTGTTGCAGCATGTGATGAAATTTGGGTACTCCATATCTTTGTAACATGGTGACAGCCGGGATATTCAATGAGCGGGCAAGAGCTTCGGAAGCGGGGACGGCTCCTTCAAACTGCAGGCTGAAGTTTTGTGGAGTAAAGCCATTGATATTAACGGGTACGTCCGGTAACAGCATTTGCGGTAATAGACTTCCCTCCTGTAGCATGGCACCATAGAGAAAGGGTTTTAAAATACTGCCTGTACTTCTGGGAGCTTGAATCACGTCTACTTGATTCCCCCCTTGCTTACGGTCGAAATGTACATTTCCGCAGTATGCTACCACTTGATTGGTGGGAATGTCTATAATTAGGATAGCCAGGTTACGGATATCACTTCGATTAAATTCATTGCTCCACCGTTCCGCCAAACTCTCTATATGGGTTTGTATTCCTTTATCGATGGTTGAGCGGGTATATAATCCGTTTCTTTCTTGATAAAAGCGGGTAACCAGGTGGGGGGCTATTTGAGGAAGAGGATGTGGTTCGTCGGGTAACGGTTCGCTGATAGCCAATTCATAGGTGGACGCATCAATAATCTCTTCTTCAAAAAGTTGTTTTAATAAACGGTTGCGTTTGGAAAGTAGTGTTTTTCGTCCTTTGGATAGATGAATCATGGCGGGGGCATTGGGTAGGACGGCCAGCATGGCTGATTCCGCCCATGATAAATCTTCGGCAGAATGACCGAAGTAGCGCCAGGCAGCAGCATCCAGTCCTACTACATTTCCTCCGAATGGTGCATGGGAGACATACATGGATAAGATTTCCTCTTTGGAAGTCCGGAACTCCAAACGGGTAGCCCAGATCATTTCGATGACTTTCTCTCCGATAGTTCTGGGTTTGTTTCGGGCGAGACGAATGGTCTGCATAGTAAGGGTACTGCCTCCGCTTACAACACGTTTATTCTTTAAATTCTGATAGAGTGCCCTTCCGGTAGATAGCGGATTAACTCCCCAATGGTGGTAAAAGTGTTTATCTTCAAAGGTAATAAGGCATTGTTTGATTTTCTCGGGTGTTGTCTTTCGGGGAGGAAACCGCCATTGACCATCCGAAGCGATACGTGCTCCCAGTAATTCTTCGTTTCGATCAGTCACAACGGTGGAGTAGGGTACATGAAACAGTTGCCGGGGAAGGCAAAAGATGTATCCTATCATCAAAAGAGCAATGCTTATTGTCATTACTTTCTTAGTAACAGATAATCGTTTGAAGAATTTATATATAGGATTCATTTAAATGTTAAGAGCTATTGACTGACAGTTGTTCTTCCCGCTTTGCTGCGTGCCTGTACGTTTACATCATACATTGCTTCACATTGAACGGCAGGAAGAATAAAGTTACCTGCATAAGTCGCTTGCAGTCTGACAGTGAATACTTTTGTTTCACCACGACGCAAATTGAAATAAGTTAATACCCTGTCATCGCGTATATCCAGATAATTATATTTGCTGACGGATTTACCGGAACCGTCGGCTGCTCCGCTTTCCGTTTCGGGGGCAACCATTCTTTCGTTGTATATTTCCCAACCGGACGGTATGATATGCGTCAGTGCCAGATTGGTGTAATCGGAAGTTCCGCTAATATTGGATATGGAAGTGATAGCCATAAAGTCAGTTCCCTGTATAATATCATTGACAGAGATTGGTGTACCGTTCAGGTTGGCATATCTTATATCCATGCGAAGATTGTCGCTGATGGCCGGTAATGTATCGTTCAACAACTGTGTGCGTGTGATAAGGTCTACGCTAAGCGCTCCTTTTCCTTGATTCTTCACAGCAATCATACCGGATTTGGGAGTGGTGGCGATTTCCTTTTCAAACACAGCTTTAGCCGATTTCACGGCAGGTTGTTGTTTGTCGTTCCATGTCCATACGAAATCCAGTGTGCCTGATAGCTTTTCAGCCAGACGTCCCATTGCCATAAGAGCAAAAGCGGTGGATTGTGTACTGAACCACTCCTCTTGTGACAGATTCTTTGAAACGACTTTTGCCTGCTGCAAAGCATCCCGTTCCCGGTTCATCAGGATCAGTGTTTCCAGAATCATAGCTTCATCACGGTCGGAGGAACCGTAAATCTGATTCATGGAAGAGTAGGGGCTTACTGTTGTTTCCGCATTATACACCAGTTCTTCAGCCGGTTTCATCTTTCCGGTCAGTGCATAGGTTGCTGCCAGTCTCCATTTAGCCTGAATGGATAATCCTGCCTGTTCTTTCATCCGGTTCATGGCCCCATATTCCGGTGCTCCTGCCAATGCAAGCGTATATAAACGGAAAGCCTGTTGCAATTCCGACTGCCATTGTTGCCAGCCGCTTGCATCCTGCGGCATCCGCCAGTTCTGTGCGGCAGCACGTTGAAAACGCTTCCACTTGTTCAGTACATTCGAATGAACGGCGTATCCTTTTTCTTGTGCCAGTGTCAGGAACATTCCTGCATAAGAACTGATCCATTCGTCGGCAACAGCATTTCCCGGCCAATATACAAATCCGCCATTGGGGAGTTGACGACCATAAATCTGCCGGATAGCTTCCTGTACATTTGTCTTTATCTTTTCGGCTTCTATCTTATCTATTGTTTTGAATTGGCCGACAAACAGAAGAGGCAAAGCCTTGGAAGTCAACTGTTCCGTACAATGATGCTGATAGTTGTATAAGAAGTCGAACCGGCGGCTGATATCAACCGAAGGTATGCGTGATACTTCCAGCTTTATCTGGTTATTTGCAGAAGAACTGCTTAGATTGTATGAAAGTTCTTTGCTTTGTCCGGCTTCTACCCATTGACTGTTGCGCAGGGTTACTACCGGATTCGGGTTGCGTACTTCTATTTCAATGGTTTCTTTAGTTTGTTGTCCGCCACCATTGGCTGTCAGATGGATGGTAGCCTTTCCTGTTTTACTACCTGTTTTTAAGGTAAAGAACACGAGCTGGTCACTCGGTTGGCTAAATTTGAGCGACTGTTGATTGGCCCCTACAATCTGTACTCCTCCACCGGACGCCTGAAGTGATACGGTTACATTCTTCACTTGATTTTCCATCGCAAAGATATTTACCGGAACGGTGATTTCTTCCTGAATACTAAGCACACGGGGCAAGGTGGACAACATCATTAACGGAGTCCGTACGAAAGCCGTTTTTTCCGCATTGCCGTACGCTCCCTCTTGTCCGGCAACTACCATGGCACGTACCGAACCTACATACATCGGAAGTTTCAGCGTATGTGTCTGGCTCTTACCTTTTCCCAGATAGAAAGGACCTATAAACTTGACTACTGGTTTGAAGCGGTTTGCTTTTGCATCGGCAGGCTTCAATGTCGCGTCTCCACCTGTACTGAAAAGTGAACTGTAACTTCCGGCGGAAGCTCCCAATACATTATCATACATATCCCATGTCCGGATGCCGAGTGCTTCGCGTGAATAGAAATCATTCCATGGATCCGGGGTCTTGAAATTGGTAAGATCCAGCAAACCGTCGTCTACAATAGCTAATGTATAAGTCATCGGTTTTCCGGTTTTTTCGCTGACGGTCACATTGAAGTTGGTTTCCGGGCGTAACACTTCCGGCATCTGTATCTGCGGTTGCAACACCGTCTGACTGTTAGTCACGAATACCGGAACAACGCCGTACATACGGATAGGCAGGTCATTGACTGTTTGCGCGTGAGGCTGTAACAGACTGATATGCAGATATACATTCGGAGTCATCTCCGGTGTAATCTTGAATGTATATTTCGTATCTCCTCCGTTGGAAACCTCTATCCATTCTTGTCGTAATACGGTAGAACCGTTTTCTATGGATACCAGTGCACGTCCTCCCGCTGCTGCAGGAATGATTGCTGTGGCTGTTTCTCCTATTTCATAAGAATCTTTGTTCAGCGAGAAAGCAAGCATTTTGATACCGCTAGGATCAGTCTTGCTCGAACGTCCCCGCCATTCCGGCCAGTCAACATAAACTGTACCTCCGGTGGCATGTCCACTCTCTTTATCTTTCACGTAAACCAGGTAGCGTCCCCATGACGGATAATCGATACGGAATTTGAAAGATGCTTTTCCGCCTCTTGTCTGTAAATTGCCGCTGGCAACAGGAGTGATGGAACTATTGTTGATATACGTTCCGAAAGATTCACCGCTGTTTTCCCACCACCAACTCCAGCCGATGCGGTATATTTTGTATTCCAGATTAGAACTGTTCACTAACTGTCCCTGCGTGTTTACAGTTACAATATCGAATACATGATCTTTGTCAGTTTCAATATATTTGCCTTTTGGCTGGTTCAGATTGATACCGACATAAGAGGTGAATGGTGAGAATGGAATTGTTTGAGTGTAGATGCTGGCATCTCCTCCCGGTTCGAACACGCGGGTGGTGAAGGTGGCGTTCAGCATACCCGGTGCTTCCGTTGCGGTCGGAACTTTCAGCGTGACGCTTGCTTTTCCTTCTGCATCCAGTGTGCCATCAAATATATCGGTTTTGATAGTCGTGAAATCCGTAGCCGGATTGTTAAAGATATATTGTCCGTAATTCTTGAACTGTGTATTCACTTTCGATAAAGACATTTCTACTTTGGCTTTCAGTTTGGAGGCAGTTGCTCCTGTCAGCCAGGTTGAAGTGAGTGGGGCATAGAAATCCTTGTCCGTGGCTTGAAGAACCTTCGGCAATGCCAGATTTATTTTCAAGCGGTTGGGCTTTATGGTTTCGATACGCAGACCTTTGTGGAAGGTGGTTCCTCCCACCTTAATATACGCATTCCAAAGTCCGGTCGGGTCTGTTGTCTGTGTCGGAACGTCGAATGTATAGAATCCGTTCATTCCTTGTGTTGAAATCATTTTCGTGTAGAACTGTCCTCTCGGATTGTAAATCTCCAGTGCTACGGGGTGCTTGTCGGGGATTCTCTTTTCGCGGTCTTCCAATATAAAGGAAATGTGCAGCGTGTCTCCCGGGCGCCATACTCCTCTTTCGCCATATATAAATCCTTTCAGTCCCTTTTGAATATCTTTTCCTCCCACGTCGAATCTGCTGACGGACTGTTCTTCACCGTCCACAACGCGGACGTACGCTTTTTGCTTGTCCGATTCTGCCACGATAATGAAAGGCACACCGTTCGGAGTGATTTCAACGAATCCTTCTCCATTGGTTTCTCCTTTCCCTATGGGTTGTAACTGGAAATTATACGCTGTTACCTGTGCTTTCCCTATCGGTTTTGTATCCAAAATATTACTAACGGCAATCCACAGTTTATTCAGTGAGTTCCGTTTTACAATCATTCCCAGGTTGGAAGCAAAAACGTTGCAGGCAGCTGCCCGGTCTGAATCCATATAATAAGACGGATGGCAGGGGTTGTCGCGTTCCGTCCATCGGTACACACTCCAGTCCATTGTTCCGCCATTGTAATAATAGTAGGCTTCGGGGGTATTCCAGATTGCTTCATCTTCTTCGGACAAAACACTTCCACTTACTTTGGTCAGCCCGTCGGAGGTGCTGCTGTCGGCGAATTTCATATCCTGATTCTCGCCTCCTCCACAAGGATAAGCGGAGTATTCCTGACGAAATGAAAGTATGACACGATAGATGGCACCCGGTTCCTGGTGGATTAATCCGGCAAGGTCTATCGAGTAATCTCCCCAATGATGAATGTCTTTGGAAGCATCTTTGGCAAGCCATAACGTTTTCTTGTAAACCAGTCTTCCCGAACGGCGTAGCTCATTGGCCGAGGCCAATGAATTGGTTTGCATAAACATTAATACATTGTTCTCGAAAATGCGGATCACGCTCAAATCCACAGCGTATAGGTTGACAGCCCTGAAAGGAATAATCAGACTTTTCGAATCGGGCAGGATAGCGGCGGTAGTAGACATTTCCACTTGTGGCTTCAGACTTACTTCACTGAATGAGATCGTATGAGAAGTTCCCAACGCTTTACCTTGACTGTCTTTGACTCCTTCATGGATATTCAACGTCAGTTTGTTCTGTGTGTTTGCTTCGAAATAGATAAAAACTCTGTTCTCACTGATTTGGAAGATCGATGAGGAGATTTCCGGGATCTCAATCAGTCCTTTTAAATCTTGAGTAGTGGATAAGGGAGCGGAGAAAACAATCTCGATTCCATTTTCCGGTTGGTCGATGCGTTCGGCAGACATGAAACGGAAACAATCTTTCGCCGGTATCAGTACTTCTTCGCTTTGTTTACGGTCGATGCCGGCTGCGTTGCCGTTGGCTGTGATAGTCAAGGGGTAATCATCAGCTTCTCTGGGGATTTGTCTGATACTAAACAAATACCGGGTATGATTGTCGGTTGCGGTGACTTCCACCGGATAACTCTTTTTTCCGTCACTGGCAGTCAGCATCTTTTCTACCTCTTCCTTTTTCACTACGTCGCTGAAACGTATCTCTCCTTTAATATTTATTTCATTCGGTTGGGTAGCTGTAATCGGCAATGATTCCAGTTGCAGGGTGAAGTTACGTTCCTGTACACGGAATGAGAAGTTGAACTCTTTCAGCTTTTTGTCCACTTCGATGAAGTCTCCGAGTCGGAAAGTTCCTTCGTAAAGTGTTCCCGGTTTCAGCGCTCCTTCTTCGGGTACAAATTCAATGGTATTGTTGCTAACCCAATATGCTTTTCCTTTTAATGAAGGTGAGAAACTAAATGGGTTGTTTTTTAACTCATTGTTCATATCCACCATGGGTTGGTCGTGGGTCAGTTCTATACGTATGGTCGAATTTTGTGAGATGACTCCTCCCGTATACGCATTTACATACGGTGCATAATCGGCAGAAGGAATGATGTCTTTTTGAGTGCGTGTGCATGAATATAGGCCCACAGTCATCATGATAAGTAAGAATAGTCCGGTAGCACTGATGCTACGTGTAGTCTTTGTTTGTCCCATAGTGAGAAGTTTTTTATAGTTCAACAAACAAATATACAGTTTTTATGCTAAATCCTTTGTTATTCTGATTATTTTTGCAAGTTCTTAATCAATTTATTTATGGGGAAAAAGAAAGAATACAAAGAGGCCAATCGGCGATTTTTGAAAAAACTGTCTTTTCAGGAAGGTGTTTTCGCGTTGCCGTGTGGAATCTATTACAAAGTTTTGGAAACTGGCGAAAGTACGATTTCTCCGGGTGCGCGGAGTATTGTTACCGTGCATTACAAAGGAAGTCTGATTGATGGTCGGGTGTTTGATAATTCTTATGAGCGTACTTGTCCCGATGCCTTACGTCTTAGTGATGTAATAGAAGGGTGGCAGGTGGCACTTCAGAAAATGCATGTTGGTGATAAATGGATTATTTATATTCCTTATGCAATGGGATACGGTATCAAATCTTTTGATTCTATTCCTGCTTACTCGACATTGATCTTCGAAGTGGAACTGCTTGGCGTTGCATAGAACATAAAGATGATCTATATACAATCAGATACATGGATATTTTTCTTTTAGCTTTTTCATAAAAGACTTGCTTACTTGTAAAAGTTCCATCTCATTAAATGGAGGAAGCAATATGCAATTGTTGTCTTCAATCGAAACCAGATAGCTTATATTGATAATGTGTGACTGGCTAATCTGGATAAGATAGGGATGCAGACTCAATATATTTTGTGAGTTTGTATTTCTTTTGAGTGCCAGGGTATGATTATTATTTAATACAGCTTCCCATAGTTTACTCTTGGAGTTATACCGGAAATAGCCAATCTGTTCTAAATGGATTAGTTGCAAGTTTCCAGTAATGGTAGTATATAAAAAGATCTTTTCTTCTTGATGTTTTTCTGTGTCGGTGTGATTACAATTGTCAATATTCATATTCTATTTATCTTAGTATTCGATTAATCTGTTGATGATGCCAACGTCGTAGTTTTATTTTGCATCAAAAGTAACGGATTGCTTTTAGCTATAAAAATAAAAAGTGTCTCATTCCTGAAATGAGACACTTTTTACTATTAAGAATTGTGCTTTTAAAAAAGGAAATTATTGTTCTACTCTTTGATTCTCAATGAATTTACTGGGTGATACACCATACTTTTCTGAAAAGTTACGATAGAAAGTTGCCCGGGAGGTGAAACCGCATGCAAACATAAGTTCTTTTACATTACTCTTTGGATTTTCGGCGGCTAACTGTCTGAAATATTCCAGTCGAAGATAATTAATGTATTCCCGGAAACCTGTAAAGCCCTGACTTTTGATTGCTGCTGAAATATCATGTTCCTGTTTATTCAGGGACTTGGCTAAAAGTTCTATATTATACCGTTGATCGGTATAGGGATGCTGTTCCTGAAGATAGGCTTCAATCGTTGAGAAGAGCGGGAGAGTAGGAGATGGCTTTCCAGCTTGTAGCATTATAGTGCTTTCCGTATTCTTTGCATTATGAATCATGTTTATATGGTTCGAAAACGGATTCTCATAACGTAAATATTGTATGGAGAATAAGACCGTAAAAACGATTGCCATAATGCCGAACAGATTGAAAACAAATTCATTGATATTTAGAGTGAACAAAATGTATATCCCTAAAAATACGAATAGAAAACCGATGAATAGATACATGTTATTATTTATCCTGCGGTAGGTCTTGTTATTCATCATCGGATAAATAAGAAGAACGAGTGGGGTAAAAACGGATAACAGGAATATGCAAGCCCTAAGCTTGACATCTATTTGATGGATATTCGGAATAATTTCATCTATGGAGTGGATGGGGGTGATATTCCCATTGAAACCTAAATAACTGATTCCTACCGTTATCGTAATGATAGGTAATAACAGAAAAGTAAATATCCTGAAATGGTTCAGATAGCCCGGCGATAAAGAAGCGATAGGGAACAGGGCTACAATATTTGCTAAAGCATACCATTTGAGCATTTTCTCTATGTTGAGCAATTCTGTGAAGTTGTATTCCGGAGTGTCTGTGACAATTGTCAACCATCCGATATTTTCCCATGAAAACATAATGCCGATGCCGGTTGCTATAATTCCCCAATATAATTTCGGATAATTGTCTTTAGCACGTATAATAAGGATGATTCCTATAATTAACGCAATCAGATCAAGTGTAAGCTCAATAGATAGATGTGTAATTCCCATTTTTTTGACGTGTTTCTATTCCTTGCCAGTCAGTGTGTAAATGTTTCCCGTACAAAGGTAGGCAAAATAGAAATATCAGGCAATAAAAAAGATATGGCTTTGGAGAAACTTAGTTGTGCGGCGATATGCTATATTTCTTTCGCTGAATCATTTTCGGCCAATTCTTTGATCTCTTTATTCAAAAATACAGAAAGCACAGTTCTTACTACAACCACTCCACCCAGGATTGCCAATTCGTCCAATGTTGGATCAACCACAGTTTTTAGTATGTCGGAAGCAATTAGAAATTCCAATCCAAGCAAAAGGTAAGTGCCAAAATCCGCCCTCAACTGCCGTATATTGTTAACCGTATATGTTCCGTTGAATCGTTTTATTTCATTGCGTAAAAAGGCGATGAAGCAGACTAATACTCCGTAAGTGACAATTAGCAGACTAATAACACTGATAATAGTGGCAAGTGTATTTAAGAATGTGAGTAGCATTGTTGTATAATGTTTTAGTATCTGTTATGTAAACAGGCGAAGTCATACAAAAGTTCTCGAATTAGCTACATTATTTGCTCTTACAGGTTTATATTTGTATATTCAAGTTAAAAGCTACCTATTTGTCCAGTTTAAATAGTGTCTGGAGGGTATTCAAAGTGGGTTGAAAGTGGATGTAAATCAAACACTGATTGGTACAAAGGAGAAAGAAAAGATGATATGGTTTATATGAAGTAATACATTTCAGAATAAATTTATCCATATCAAATTATTACAAATAAAAAGAACTCCTGTAATCGTTAAGATTACAGGAGTTCTTTATCTATATAAAGTAACCTGAATTACTTACCTAAAGCCTGAGCAACATCAACCGCACAAGCTACTGTACAACCTACCATCGGGTTGTTACCAATTCCTAGGAATCCCATCATTTCTACGTGAGCAGGAACTGATGAAGAACCAGCGAACTGTGCATCAGAGTGCATACGACCCATCGTATCCGTCATACCATAAGAAGCAGGACCGGCAGCCATGTTATCCGGGTGAAGAGTACGACCTGTACCACCACCAGAAGCAACAGAGAAATAAGGTTTGCCAGCAAGAACACGTTCTTTCTTGTAAGTACCAGCAACTGGGTGTTGGAAACGAGTCGGGTTAGTAGAGTTACCTGTGATAGATACGTCTACACCTTCTTTCCACATGATAGCTACACCTTCGCGAACGTCGTCAGCACCATAACATTTTACTTTTGCACGAGGGCCGTCAGAGTAAGCGATTTCGCGAACAACTTTCAGTTCACCTGTGAAATAATCGAATTGAGTCTGAACATAAGTAAAGCCGTTGATACGAGAGATGATCTGAGCAGCGTCTTTTCCAAGACCGTTCAGGATGCAACGCAACGGTTCTTTACGTACTTTGTCTGCTTTTGCAGCGATTTTGATAGCACCTTCAGCAGCAGCGAAAGATTCGTGACCTGCCAGGAAAGCGAAACATTTAGTTTCTTCGCGCAGCAACATAGCAGCCAGGTTACCATGACCGATACCAACCTTACGGTCGTCAGCTACAGAACCCGGGATACAGAATGCTTGCAAACCGATACCGATAGCTTCAGCAGCTTCAGCAGCGTTTGTGCAGTTCTTCTTAAGAGCGATAGCAGTACCTACTACATAAGCCCATTTTGCATTTTCAAAGCAGATAGGCTGAGTTTCTTCACACGTTTTATAAGGATCAAGTCCGGCAGCTTCGCAGATAGCGTTAGCTTCTTCGATGTCTTTGATGCCGTTAGCGTTCAAGGCTGCAATGATACCTTTGATACGACGGTCTTGGCTTTCGAATTTTACTTCTCTAATCATAGTTTCTTTCCTCCTTATATTATTCGTGACGTGGATCAATAGATTTAACTGCTCCCTGTTCTGCTGTTACGCGTCCATAAGTACCTGTAACTTTCTTCAAAGCTTCGTTAGCATCAGTACCTTTCTTGATTTCGTCCATGAACTTACCCATGTGTACGAATTCGTATCCGCAGATTTCGTCGTTCTTGTCCAAGAAGATTTGCTTGATATAACCTTCTGCCATTTCAAGGTAACGAGGACCTTTAGCCAAAGTACCATAAAGAGTACCTACCTGGCTACGCAGACCTTTACCTAAGTCTTCCAAACCTGCACCGATAATCAAACCACCTTCAGAGAAAGCCGATTGAGTACGTCCGTATACGATTTGCAAGAAAAGTTCGCGCATTGCAGTATTGATAGCGTCGCAAACAAGGTCAGTGTTTAATGCTTCAAGAACTGTTTTACCCGGAAGGATTTCAGAAGCCATAGCAGCTGAGTGAGTCATACCAGAGCAACCGATTGTCTCGATCAAGGCTTCCTGGATGATACCTTCTTTAACGTTCAGTGTCAGTTTACAAGCACCTTGTTGAGGAGCGCACCAACCGATACCGTGTGTCAAACCAGAAATATCAACGATTTCTTTAGATTTTACCCATTTGCCTTCTTCGGGTATGGGAGCCGGTCCATGGTTAGGACCCTTCTTTACAACACACATGTGTTCCACTTCGTGTGAATAAGTCATAATTAGCTCTTTTTTTAAGTGATATAATTAAAAATACGTAGTCACGATTCTCTAAATCGCCCACAAAGGTAGTCGATTTATTTGTTTCTGCAAATCGCCTTTTATTACTTTTTTGTGAAAAGTGACAAATCTGTTTACGTTTTTTTGTCGTTTGTAAAGTCGGGATTGCATTTGTGAAAGATTGAGACCGGGAGAACTATCTATTCTTTGCTTTGTTGTTATTAGAAAAAGAAAATTTATGGAACTGAATCAAGTAGATATACATTATTTAATAGCGGCAATTTGCGTTATTTCATCTGCACTTATTTTTTATACGATAGGTGTTTGGGGAGAACGTCTTCAAAGGAAATTAAAGTTTTGGCATCTCATTTTCTTTCTTCTCGGGTTGTTGGCTGATACGGTGGGTATAAGCCTGATGGAGCATATTGCCGAACTGACTCATCTGCATGACGAAATGCATACGGTGACAGGGGCAATTGCTATTCTTCTGATGTTTGTACATGCGTTATGGGCGATATGGACCTATGTGAAGGGAACGCCTATAGAAAAGAGACATTTTAATCGTTTCAGCATTGTAGTTTGGTGCATTTGGCTTATACCTTATTTAATAGGGGTTTATTTGGGGATGCGATTACACGTATAGGATTAGGCAGCAGATAAATAGGGGGAGAGGGATTATTCCGCTAAAAGCTTACGTTATTTAGTTCAAAAGGATACAAAAATGAGGGTGTTCGGAGAGGGGTGTACAAAGCGCTGAAACGCCCACCAGTAAAGGGGGAAAAGCCAATGAAAACCAGTAGAGTAGAGAAGAGAAGAGAAGAGAAGAGTAAAGAAGAGTAAGTAAAAGTATTATTTCTGTTATAAGCAACAGCAATAATACTGGGCAGAGAAGATGGCTTTGGATGCTGCCGTTGTCGGTTCGGATCACTTCGTCGGTACCGTTTCTGTTCCCGTGTCCCTCATGAACTGTTCGTCCGGCAGATGACCGACTTTTGTCTGGTAGGTTGTTGATGCTCGCCCGGTAGGTAACGGACATTCACACGGTAGATAACCTACGTTTGTACGTTAGGTAAATTCTATATTATTTCACGGGCTACCGCTTCAATACTTGTTTGCTAAAGTATCATTTGCTTCAAAACCGTACCGGAAGGAATGAAACGGATTGATAATTGTTTTTAGTAAGATTGTAGGCGTATCATTATTAGATATGGGATTAAAGTTGTAACTTTGTTGCTTCAAATATTAAATGAAGATATGATCGAAGTTTTAGAGTCTGCTTTACAGAAGGCTGCGGGTGAAGGAATGGATGAATTTATCCAAGCGTTTACAGATAAATATAAAGAGATTATCGGTGGCGAACTAACTGCCGAAACAATGCCTCTGCTGACAGGAGAACAACATTCTTTGCTGGCATATCAGATTTTTCGTGATGAGGTGATGGTAGGGGGATTCTGCCAATTGATTCAGAATGGCTATGGTGGCTATATCTTTGATAATCCGTTTGCGAAAGTGATGCGTTTGTGGGGAGCGGAAGAATTCTCTAAATTAGTTTATAAGGCTAAGAAAATCTTTGATTCCAACCGGAAAGATTTGGAAAAGGAACGGACGGATGATGAATTTATGGCTATGTACGAGCAATATGAAGCTTTTGATGAGTTGGAAGAAGCTTATTTAGAGATGGAAGAACAAGTCACAGCATTGATTGCAAGCTACGTAGATGATCATTTGGAACTTTTTGCAAAAATAATAAAGTAACGGATGCAGTATTTTTTAAGTACTTGCATTTATTAATTATGAATTAGAATTTATATCTTTGCAAAATCTAAAAAATATGTTTATGAAACAAGTGAAATTTTTCTTGGTGGCTTTGATGGCTGTGGTTATGGGTATGTCAGTTACTTCTTGTATGAAAGGAGAAAATAATACAGTAGTACCTGTATATGGTGTGATTACTTTAGTAAATACATTCCCATACCAGTTTCAAGTAGAAGGTAGTAACGTAATATTTGAGGCTAGTTCAATGTCAATCCCTGGTTTATCTAGTGATGCATATAGTGGGGATATTGTTCTGCTGAATGCACAATATGATACGGAAACGCAACCTGTTGATCAGAACACAAAAAAGATCATTGTGGAAGCTGCTGGAGCTGAAAAGTTGAATGTTAACTCATACGTTTCTTCAGATGATGTAACGTATAATCGTTCTATAATTTCTCTGAGTAGATATGGCTCTAGTGTTTCACCTTATCTTTACAGTGCAAAATGGATAATATTTCCTATGCCTTTCTGTGTCGAAAAAGAAGAGAATGTGTCTAGTCATACTTTTTATTTAGTGTATGATAAGGAGAATACTGCAAATGATGATAATACTATGGTATTACGTTTACGCCATACTTCTACTGAAGATGCCGATAAAGAAAAGACTGTAGTGACTCGTTATAGGGCTTTTAATATAGCTAATGTTGTAAGTCGTTTTGAAGGTACTAAACTCAAAACTATTAAAATTATAGTACCAGAACAAACGGGTGATTCACCTAAAATTGAAGAAGGTTCAAATAATGGGTATAAGGATGCAACTTATACTATTAATGATTATGATAAATACGTAACTAACAATTGAACTACAAAGAACTATTTAACATAGCAATGAAATTGATTTCCTCTCCGGCCAAGGCTTGGGAGGAAATTTCTATGGAAGAGGATAGGCGAAAAGTATTTATGGCTTTTGTCTATCCTATGATTGGTTTATGCGGTCTGTCCGTATTCATCGGTTCGTTATTGACGAATGGGTGGGGAGGTCCGCAAAGTTTCCAGATAGCTATGACCAATTGTTGCGCCGTAGCTGTAGCCCTGTTCGGTGGCTATTTTCTGGCAGCTTATGCCATCAATGAAATGGGAACAAGGATGTTTGGTCTGCATAGCAATATGCCGTTGACACAACAGTTTGCAGGATATGCATTGGTTGTGTCTTTCCTGCTTCAGATAGTAACCGGACTATTACCTGATTTTAGAATTATTGCTTGGTTGCTGCAGTTCTACATCGTCTATGTGGTATGGGAGGGAGTTCCTATACTGATGGGAGTAGAAGAAAAACAACGATTAAAATACACCCTTTTGTCGTCTGTATTGTTAATACTATGTCCGGCGGTGATACAGATCGTGTTTAATAGACTGACGGCTATACTTAATTAATGAGTAAAGATGAAACAACCTCCTGTAAATATAAAGAATAAACGGGCTACGTTTGATTACGAGCTGATAGATACCTACACAGCAGGTATTGTATTGACCGGTACGGAAATAAAATCCATTCGTTTGGGAAAAGCCAGTCTGGTAGATACGTTTTGCTATTTTACGAAAGGCGAATTGTGGGTGAAGAATATGCACATCGCCGAATATTTCTATGGATCGTACAATAACCATACGGCACGTAGAGAGAGGAAGTTGTTGCTTAATAAAAAAGAATTGGAAAAACTTCAGCGGGAGATGAAAAATCCCGGCTTTACGATTGTTCCTGTACGCTTGTTTATCAATGAAAAAGGTTTGGCGAAACTGGTAGTCGCTTTGGCGAAAGGTAAGAAAGAATATGATAAACGGGAATCTATAAAGGAGAAAGACGACCGTAGAGATATGGCAAGAATGTTCAAGCGGTAACTAAAAACCGCTATAAGATAAACGCCGGACTGCGAAGAGTCTGGCAGATGATGGCAGAGTAGGTAATTAGGAATTAATGTGATAGGGTAATGAAAAAGACAATTTCTCAAGTCGTATCCGAGCGCATCCTTATTCTGGATGGGGCAATGGGTACAATGATTCAACAATATAACCTCAAGGAAGAAGATTTTCGTGGTGAACGATTTGCGCATATCCCCGGACAGTTGAAAGGGAATAACGACTTATTGTGTCTCACACGTCCCGACGTGATTCAAGATATTCATCGTAAATACCTGGAAGCAGGTGCGGATATCATCGAGACCAATACATTCAGTTCAACCACAGTTTCTATGGCTGATTATCACGTAGAAGAATACGTGCGTGAGATGAATCTTGCAGCCGTAAAACTGGCTCGTGACCTTGCTGACGAGTATACAGCCAAGAATCCCGATAAACCACGTTTTGTGGCCGGCTCCGTAGGACCTACCAATAAAACCTGTTCTATGAGCCCGGACGTGAACAACCCGGCTTATCGTGCTTTGAGTTACGACGAACTGGCTGCATCCTATCAGCAACAAATGGAAGCAATGCTCGAAGGTGGGGTAGACGCCATTCTGATTGAGACAATCTTTGATACCCTAAATGCCAAAGCTGCAATTTTTGCTGCCGAACAAGCCATGAAAATGACAGGCATAGAAGTGCCGATCATGTTATCTGTAACAGTGTCTGATATTGGCGGACGAACATTGTCCGGACAAACATTGGATGCATTTCTGGCTTCTGTGCAACATGCCAATATATTTTCAGTCGGTTTGAATTGCTCATTCGGTGCCCGTCAGTTGAAGCCGTTCCTGGAACAGCTGGCATCCCGTGCACCTTATTATATTAGTGCCTATCCGAATGCCGGGTTACCGAATAGTCTGGGTAAGTATGACCAGACACCTGCGGATATGGCTCATGAAGTGAGAGAATATATTGAAGAAGGATTAATCAATATTATTGGTGGCTGTTGTGGTACGACAGATGCTTATATTGCTGAATATCCCGCCCTTGTAGAAGGAGCTAAACCACACGTTCCTGCCTCTGCGCCGGATTGTATGTGGCTCTCCGGACTTGAACTGTTGGAGGTGAAGCCGGAAATAAACTTTGTGAATGTCGGCGAACGTTGCAACGTAGCCGGTTCGCGCAAGTTCCTTCGTCTCATCAATGAAAAAAAATACGATGAGGCTCTTTCTATCGCCCGCCAACAAGTGGAGGACGGTGCTTTAGTGGTCGATGTCAATATGGATGACGGATTGCTGGATGCAAAGACAGAGATGACTATTTTCCTGAATCTTATCATGTCCGAACCGGAAATAGCCCGTGTTCCGATTATGATCGATTCTTCCAAATGGGAAGTTATTGAAGCCGGACTGAAGTGTCTTCAGGGCAAATCAATCGTCAATTCTATTTCTTTGAAAGAGGGAGAGGAAGTTTTCCTTGAACATGCCCGAATCATCCGGCAATATGGAGCCGCTGCTGTGGTCATGGCGTTCGACGAGAAAGGACAGGCAGATACAGCCGCCCGTAAAATCGAAGTTTGCCAACGGGCTTACCGTCTTTTGGTTGACAAAATTGGTTTTAATCCTCACGATATTATTTTTGACCCCAATGTGCTTGCTGTAGCTACGGGGATTGAAGAACATAATAACTATGCTGTAGATTTTATTGAAGCTACCGCTTGGATAAAGAAAAATCTCCCTGGTGCACACATCAGCGGAGGAGTCAGCAACCTCTCTTTCTCTTTCCGTGGCAACAATTATATCCGTGAGGCCATGCATGCAGTGTTCCTTTATCACGCCATCCAACAAGGAATGGACATGGGGATTGTGAATCCGGGAACTTCCGTATTGTACACTGATATTCCGGCTGATGTCTTGGAAAAGATAGAAGATGTTGTCTTAAACCGTCGTCCGGATGCGGCGGAACGGCTTATCGAATTAGCGGAATCTCTGAAAGCAAACATGAGCGAAACTGCCGGACAACCGGCTGTCAAGCAAGATGCCTGGAGAGAAGGAACTGTTCAGGAACGTTTGAAGTATGCCTTGATGAAAGGAATTGGAGATTTTCTGGAACAGGACTTGGCAGAGGCATTGCCTCTTTATGATAAAGCTGTCGATGTAATTGAAGGACCGCTGATGGATGGAATGAACCATGTTGGTGAACTGTTTGGTGCCGGTAAGATGTTTCTTCCCCAGGTTGTGAAGACTGCCCGCACCATGAAGAAAGCCGTAGCTATCTTGCAACCGATCATTGAATCGGAAAAAGTGGAAGGAAGTGCTTCGGCAGGTAAAGTGTTGCTGGCAACTGTGAAAGGAGATGTGCACGACATCGGAAAAAACATTGTAGCTGTAGTGATGGCTTGCAATGGTTATGATATTGTGGATTTAGGAGTAATGGTTCCCGCAGAAACCATCGTTCAGCGTGCTATTGAAGAAAAGGTAGATATGATCGGGTTGAGTGGACTGATTACTCCATCTCTGGAAGAAATGGCTCACGTGGCTGTTGAACTCGAAAAAGCGGGGTTGGATATTCCTCTTTTGATTGGTGGAGCCACTACATCGAAGATGCATACGGCATTAAAGATTGCCCCTGTCTATCATGCTCCGGTAGTACACCTGAAAGATGCTTCCCAAAATGCAAGTGTCGCTTCCAAATTGCTCAACCCGCAGGCAAAAGCCGAGCTGGTGAATGAATTGGAAACAGAATATGAAGCACTCCGTGAAAAGAGTGGGCTGATGAAGCGTGAAACTGTTTCGTTGGAAGAAGCACAGAAAAATAAGTTGAACCTGTTTTAAACATTGTCACAATGAAAAAGATTTTCTCTTTCTTATGTCTGATTGTAGCAGTCACTGCTATGACCTCCTGTTCTTCTGCAAAAGAAGAAAAAGGAACATCCGGAACCGGAAATGCTGTGTTGGATAATATTTTCGAGCGCAAAAGTGTGCGTGCTTATCTGAATAAAGGAGTAGAGAAAGAGAAAATCGACTTTATGCTTCGTGCCGGAATGGCTGCTCCTACGGGTAGGGATATCCGTCCATGGGAATTTGTGGTAGTATCTGATCGTGCCAAACTAGATTCAATGGCAGCAGCACTTCCTTATGCCAAAATGCTGACGCAGGCCCGTAACGCCATCATCGTCTGTGGAGATTCAGTACGCTCGTCATATTGGTATTTAGATTGTTCTGCAGCAGCACAGAATATTTTGTTGGCTGCTGAAAGTCTGGGATTGGGTGCTGTATGGACAGCGGCCTATCCTTATGAAGACCGTATGCAAGTAGTGCGTAAATATACTAACCTGCCCGATAATATTCTTCCGCTTTGTGTCATTCCTTTTGGCTATCCGGCTACAAAAGAGAACCCGAAACAGAAATTTGACGAGAAAAAGATACATTATAATCAGTATTAGTAAACAAAAGTTTTGTCTTTTCAATAATTTCCTTACATTTGCGTCTAAATTGATTAAAATCTGATACGCAAATGTTTGGAATAGACGACCCTTTTATTATTCTGCCTTACCTGCTTTCGGTGGTATGTGTGATTTTTGCTGCCTGGTTTGGGCTGAAATATTGGAATAAGGACGACGAAAAAGACGAAACCCGATGAATACATTTACTCTTGGACTAATTGTGGTAGCTTATCTGCTGTCACTGGCCTACCTCGGCTTTTTGGGATATAAGAAAACAACGAATACCAGTGACTATTTGGTAGGCGGACGTCAGATGAATCCTATCGTAATGGCACTTTCTTATGGTGCTACGTTTATTTCTGCATCTGCTATTGTAGGTTTTGGAGGAGTGGCGGCTGCTTTTGGAATGGGTATTCAGTGGCTCTGTTTCCTCAATATGTTTGTTGGGGTGGTTATAGCTTTTATCTTTTTCGGTTTGCGTACCCGGCGTATGGGGGCGAAGTTGAATGTGAGTACTTTCCCTCAATTATTAGGCCGTCATTTCCGTTCCCGTAATATACAGGTATTTATTGCTGCTGTTATTTTCATCGGAATGCCGCTTTATGCAGCGGTTGTAATGAAAGGTGGAGCCGTATTCATCGAACAAATCTTTCAGATTGATTTCAATGTTTCCTTATTGATATTTACCTTGGTTATTGCTGCTTATGTCATAGCAGGGGGAATGAAAGGAGTAATGTATACAGATGCTTTGCAAGGAGTTATCATGTTTGGCTGTATGTTATTTCTGTTGTTTTCTTTGTATCAGGTGCTTGATATGAACTTTATCGAAGCTAATAAAGAATTGACTGCCATTGCTCCGCTAGTTCCGGAAAAGTTTAAAGCGCTAGGACATCAAGGATGGACTGCAATGCCCATCACAGGTTCTCCACAATGGTATTCGCTGGTAACTTCTCTCATTTTAGGAGTAGGAATCGGCTGTCTTGCACAGCCGCAGTTAGTGGTTCGCTTTATGACCGTGGAGAGTAGCAAGCAGTTGAACCGCGGTGTATTTATCGGTTGTTTCTTTCTGATTATAACAGTAGGGGCTATCTATCATGCTGGAGCCTTGAGTAATCTTTTCTTCCTGAAAACAGAAGGAGCGGTTGCTACCGAAGTTGTGCAGGATATTGATAAGATAATTCCATATTTTATTAATAAAGCGATGCCCGACTGGTTTGCCGCACTCTTTATGTTGTGCATCCTTTCAGCCAGTATGTCTACGTTAAGTTCGCAGTTCCATACGATGGGTGCTTCGGTAGGCTCTGATATTTACGGAACTTATAAACCCCGTTCACGGAATAAACTTACCAATGTGATCCGTCTGGGCGTATTATTCTCTATCCTGGTCAGCTATATTATTTGTTATATGTTGCCTCATGATATTATAGCCCGCGGAACTTCTATCTTTATGGGAATTTGTGCAGCCGCTTTTCTTCCGGCCTATTTCTGTGCTTTATATTGGAAGAAAGCTACTAAACAAGGTGTCATGGCAAGTCTTTGGGTGGGAACAATCGGCAGTCTGTTTGCTCTTGTGTTTCTTCATCAGAAAGAATCTGAAGCATTAGGTATCTGTAAAGCGTTATTCGGACGGGATGTGTTGATTACCACTTATCCTTTCCCTGTGATTGACCCGATATTATTTGCCTTACCATTATCTGTATTGGCTATTGTCGTAATCAGTCTGATGACCTATAGGAAATAAGTATTAGGTATTACACCTAATACTTAATACTTTATCTCATGCTTTTATTTTCTTTTTGTAGGATTCGTAGCGCGACATAATATCTCGAACGAAATTGTAAGTCTCGATGCCACGGAAATATCCGTTTTTGCAGACAGGATCGTTGAAGTATTCTTGATTGCTTTTAAGCAAGATGAAGTTTTCTACATTATCTTTCCATACTAATTTGTTTTTCCCGTATTTTTCGGCTAGTGCCATTGCGTCATATATATGTCCCAAACCGGCATTGTAAGATGCCAGGATAAAATTGAGCCGTTCCTGCTTATCGGGAATCATGCTGAAACTCCGGTCGGTGGCAGTAATATATTTGATAGCCGCTTTCACACTTTCCTCCGGATTCTGCTCTTTGCCGGGAGGTACTCCCATTGCACGTGCTGTGGCAGGCATTAACTGCATGAGTCCTTTGGCACCTGCCCAAGATACAGCGGTAGTGTCAAAATTGGATTCTGTATACGCTAATGATGCAAGCATACGCCAGTCCCAACCGATGTCTTTGGAATACTTTTTGAATAAATGGTCATAATGAGATATCTTTCCTTCTTTTAAGGAGAGGATAGGAGAGTGCGGCATCATTTTACTATTCTCAAAATAACGTTTCATACTGGCTGTGTAAGCAGGAGAAGTCATGTTTTCCTGATGCCATTGGGTAGCGGCGGCTGCGAGCTCGGGGCTGTCTTTTCGTACCGCCCACGAAGAACGTTGATCGAAACTGATGGACAGGCCGATATTTAAATTGGGATAATAGGTCTTATTAAGTCTGGCTAAATCATTGTCGGCCACCGTATACAGAATTTTTCCTTGCGCTACTTGCGTAATCAAGTCCTCAATAGTGATACTGTCATTGGTGACTTCATGAATCCGGATACCTCCTCCTAATTCACTATTCAGATTGACGAGGCGGTCATAATATTTCCCTGGTTTTACGTATATATCTTTTCCTACCAGTTCGGTTACATCTTTCAACGGCTTCTGTTTTCCTCTTCCTTGCTGAACAATTACCTGGTGAGTAATTACATCTTCGCCACAATAAAGAAGACTATCTTTCCACTCTTTGGTGATTGGCAGATTATAGGCAATCATGTCTCCTTCACCTGCCAATAATTTTTGGATCATTTCGTCGACGCTGTTGGCTACTTCAATCCTAAGTTTTAGTCCCAGGCTTTTGGCAAACTGTTCACTAAGTTCATATTGGAACCCCATTTCTTGTCCCCGGTAAATGAAATAGGAAGTAGAGCTATATAATGTCAATACAACGAGTTCGCCACTATCTTTTATTTGTGGAAGATCACGCGCTGTCTCATCCATCTTGTTATGATGCTTATTCCGGCATCCGAGCATACAACAAAATAGAATAAGAAATAAAGGAATACTCAGTGTCTTGACATTCATTTCTTAATTTTTAATTTTCAATTTTTAATTCTTAAGGTGCTTCTTGATGTACATAGTCAGTATATCAATAGCTACCCTATTACTGCCTCCTTCCGGTACAATAAGGTCGGCATATCGTTTGCAAGGTTCGATAAATTGCAGGTGCATAGGTTTTAAAACCCGTGTATAGCGTTCCATTACAGCTTCGGCAGTACGTCCGCGCTCAATGACATCTCTCTGAATGACACGAATCAGGCGTTCGTCGGGATCGGCATCAACAAATATTTTGAGGTCCATCATATTGCGCAGCTTTTTATCACATAAGGCAAGGATTCCTTCAATGATAATCACCTCACGAGGTTCGATATGAATGGTTTCGGGCTGGCGCGTGCATGTGAGATAAGAATAGGTGGGCTGTTCGATACTCTTCCCTTCTTTCAGCGTCATGACATGCTTGGATAGCAGACTCCATTCAAAAGCATCCGGATGGTCAAAATTGATATTCTGGCGTTCTTCAACCGGGACATGACTACTGTCTTTGTAGTATGAATCCTGTGGTAAGAGTACTACTTCTCCTGCGGGGAGGCTTTCTATAATTTTCCGTACGACGGTGGTCTTTCCGGAGCCCGTTCCGCCTGCTATTCCTATAATTAACATCTCTTTAAATGTATATTTGAACCAAATAGAGTATTTTTGCATTACTATTAATGTGGTAAACGCATTAACAAGACAAATATAGAAACAATTCATTAAAATAACAACGTAATGGTAAAACACATTGTATTATTTAAGTTAAAAGACGAAGTTCCTGCTGAAGGGAAACTGGAAGTCATGACTAAATTCAAGGAAGCGATAGAAGCTCTTCCTGCTAAAATTTCTGTAATTCGCAAAGTGGAGGTCGGATTGAATATGAATCCTGGTGAAACATGGAATATTGCGCTTTACAGTGAGTTTGATACACTAGAAGATGTTAGATTCTACGCAACACATCCCGATCACGTAGCTGCCGGAAAGATTCTGGCTGAAACGAAGGAGAGCCGTGCGTGCGTAGACTATGAATTATAAACCCCAAAAATAAAGATGAGAAAAATAATTTCTTTCCTGCTTTTAAGCTTTGTTGTATATGCATTGCAAGCGCAGATCAAAGATCCGGTAAAGTTTAAAACAGAGCTGACAGCTCTCTCCGATACGGAGGCAGAGGTGGTGTTTACAGCTACCATGGATAAAGGTTGGCATGTTTATTCTACCGATCTGGGAGATGGCGGCCCTATTTCCGCAACATTCAATGTTGATAATAAATCGGGTGTCGAGCTTGTAGGCAAACTGAAGCCTGTAGGCAAAGAAGTATCTACTTTCGATAAATTGTTCGAAATGAAGGTACGCTATTTCGAGAATACAGCAAAGTTTGTGCAGAAAGTAAAATTCACGGGTGGAGCTTACGCAATCGAAGGTTATCTGGAATATGGAGCTTGTGATGACGAGAGTTGTCTGCCTCCTACTCAGGTGCCGTTTAAGTATTCCGGAGTAGCAAAAGCCGGAAATGCCGCTGCAACAAAAACAGAGCAACCGGAGCAAAAGGTAGCGGATAAGCAAAAAGAAGAACCCGTTCCTGCTGCTACGAAAGATTCTTCTGCGATGATGGAACTGGTGCCTGCAACTACAACCGAAGCTGCTACGGATATTCAGCCTGCTGTTGCATCGGGTGATCTTTGGAAACCGGTAATCAGTGATTTACAAGCCTTAGGAGAAGAACATGGTCAGGAAGACATGTCCTGGATATATATATTCATAACAGGTTTTCTGGGTGGATTATTGGCATTGTTTACCCCTTGTGTATGGCCGATTATTCCGATGACAGTCAGTTTCTTCTTAAAACGTAGTAAAGACAAAAAGAAAGGAATTCGTGATGCGTGGACATACGGTGCATCTATCGTAGTGATTTATGTGGCATTGGGCTTGGCTATTACTTTGATTTTCGGAGCCAGTGCATTAAACGCTTTATCTACCAATGCTATTTTCAACATTCTCTTCTTCCTGATGCTGGTGATTTTTGCTGCTTCATTCTTTGGAGCGTTTGAAATCAGGCTGCCGTCGAAGTGGGGAAATGCAGTAGATAGCAAAGCTGAATCTACGACCGGATTGCTAAGTATTTTCCTGATGGCTTTCACGCTTTCATTGGTATCTTTCTCTTGTACAGGTCCGATTATCGGCTTCTTGCTGGTACAGGTATCTACAACAGGAAGCGTAGTTGCTCCGGCAATCGGTATGTTAGGATTTGCCATCGCTTTGGCATTGCCGTTTACACTCTTCGCCCTGTTCCCGTCTTGGCTGAAATCGATGCCAAAGTCCGGCGGATGGATGAATGTTATCAAGGTTACGCTGGGTTTCCTCGAATTAGCATTTGCACTTAAATTCTTGTCAGTTGCTGATTTGGCTTATGGTTGGAGATTGCTTGACCGCGAAACATTCCTGGCTTTATGGATTGTCATCTTTGCTTTGCTTGGATTCTACCTGTTGGGCAAGATCAAATTCCCGCACGATGACGATGATAATAAGGTGGGAGTAACCCGCTTCTTTATGGCGTTAATCTCTTTAGCATTTGCCGTATATATGGTTCCCGGTTTGTGGGGAGCACCATTGAAAGCCGTATCTGCATTTGCTCCGCCTATGCAGACGCAAGATTTCAATCTGCATAAGAATGATGTACACGCGAAATTCGATGACTATGATTTAGGAATGGAATATGCCCGTCTGAACGGAAAACCGGTTATGCTCGACTTTACCGGATATGGTTGCGTAAACTGCCGTAAGATGGAAGCAGCGGTATGGACTGACCCGAAAGTGAGTGATTTGATTAATAACGACTACGTATTGATTACACTTTATGTAGATAATAAAACTCCGTTGACTGAACCTGTGAAGATTATCGAAAACGGTACAGAACGTACTTTGCGTACTGTCGGCGATAAATGGAGCTATCTGCAACGTGTGAAATTCGGAGCTAATGCCCAGCCTTTCTATGTATTGCTGGACAATCAGGGTAAACCGTTGAATAAGTCGTATGCTTATAACGAAGATATTCCTAAGTATATTGAATTCTTACAGACCGGATTGGAGAATTATAAGAAAGGAAAATAATGATTTCTCCGATAATGACCAATCTTGGATAATGAATAAAAAAGCGGTCTCATCTTTTCGATGAGGCCGCTTTTTGAATAGAATAAATTGAAATTTTAGCGAAAATTACATGGGTACTTCTATTAATAGAAGTTGGGTTCCTTTTAATATATGTATCGGGAATTCTTTTGTATCCCAAACACCGATACCATCACGTTTGGACAGCCGTTCTTCCGCCACTGTGATTTCTCCTTCAAGTACGAAGATATATACCCCGTTACCTTCCTGATGCATCTTATATTCGATTGTTTTTTCCGTATCGAAACTTCCCATAGAGAACCATGCATCTTGTTTGATAGAAGCTGGAGTCTTCCCGTTCGGAGACAGGATTAGCGCCAGTTCATTTGGTTTCAGGAGCGGACGAATATCGAAGTTGTTATACTCCGGTTTGGTGTTTTCAACTCGTGGAAATACCCATATCTGCAGGAATTCCAGTTGTTCTTTATCACTGCCATTGTATTCACTGTGATAAATGCCGCTGCCTGTACTCATAACCTGAATATCACCCGGAGTGATGGTTTTTGTGTTTTGTACACTGTCACCATGTTTCAGGTATCCTTTTAGGGGGATGGAAATCACTTCCATATTTTTATGCGGATGTGTATCGAATCCCATAGACGGGTCTACACTGTCATCGTTCAGCACTCGTAATGCTCCGAAATGAATTCTTTCCGGATTATAATAGTTGGCAAAACTGAATGTGTGATGGGTCTTGAGCCAGCCGTGATTGAAATAGCCTCTTGATGAAGCTCTGTCGATTACTTTTTTCATAATCTTCCTTTCTTTTTTAATAGAATTTTGGTGTGCGTCTTATTTGCACTTTACTATTACTAATAACAATGGAAAGGTAGATAAAGTTCTTAACGGGAGATTTAATAAGAAGGGAGCTTTATTTTTTTATTTCAGAAAAAATACATACGTTTGTAACATCATAACAATACCTTTGTGGCCAAAAATAAAGAAAGTATGTACGCAACAGACACTCTAATGGATGAACGGGAAGTGGTTCTCCGTCTGATAGACGGAGATGAAGAGGCCTTTTGCGAACTTTATGCCGCTTATAAGAATCGTTTGCTCTACTTCGCCCTGAAATTCGTCAAGTCGCATGAATTTGCGGAGGATATATTTCAGGATGCGTTTACGGTAGTTTGGCAAACCCGTCGTTTCATCAATCCCGAAGCCTCTTTTTCTTCCTATCTTTATACTATTGTGCGTAATCGTATTTTGAATCAGTTGCGGGATATGGCTAATGAAGATCAGCTGAAAGAGCAGATTCTTTCTCAAGCGATCGATTCAACGAACGAAACGAATAATCATATTCTGCTCAATGATTTGAAAGAGATTATTGCCCGTGCATTGGAGCAATTAACGCCCCGCCAGCGTGAGGTATTTAAAATGAGTCGTGAACTACAGATGTCTCATAAAGAAATAGCCGAAGCATTGGGCGTTTCAGTTCATACAGTGCAAGAACATATTTCTCTTTCTCTAAAAGTGATTCGTTCCTATTTGACTAAATATTCAAGTACATCAGCCGATGTACTTTTGATTCTATTGTGCTTGAATTTATAATAAATGTTAATCACACCCTAGCTCTTTCTTACTTTTGTGTATTACTTATACAAAGGGAAGGAAATTAATATCCTTATTTTGAATATATGATGAAAGATACTAAAACAGAAAAAGATAAATTGCATCGCTATCTGGATGATCTTTATACCCGGGATGATGCTTCACAGTTGTTGCAAAGTATTAAGGATTCAGAAAACCAAGATATATTGGACGAACTGGCAGCAGAGGTTTGGGAAGAATCCGGGAACCTGCAACCTGGTAATGATTTGGAGCGGGAAAAATATAAGAGAGAGGCACGCCAATTACTGAAGCGTATTGAACACAAAAAACGTACATGGTTCCGCCGGGCTTCTGTGGTGGCAGTCAGTACAGCGGCTGTAATAGCCATTATCATAGGGAGTGTCAACTTTTTCCGGTATATGAATGCACAACAGGTCACACTGGCTGAAATCACCACTTCCTTTGGTGAGAAAAGACAAGTGACTTTGCCGGACGGAACTCTTTTGGTTCTGAACTCTTGTTCGCAAGTGCGTTATCCGGATCGTTTTGTTGGAGATCTCCGTGAAGTGGAACTTGAAGGTGAGGGATATTTCCGTGTTGCCCGCAATGAAAAGATGCCATTTATTGTGAGGACGAAGCGGCTGGATGTTCAGGTGTTAGGTACCCGATTTGATGTAAAATCCTATTCAACAGATGAAATAGTGTCTGTGAGTGTGGAGAGTGGTAAGGTACAGGTTGATTTACCGGAAGCGATGATGAGGCTGACTGCTAAAGAACAGGTGCTTATCAATACTGTTTCCGGAGAATATAGTAAGAAAACGGAGGATAGGGGAGTGGCTGTCTGGATGAAAGGCGGGTTACGTTTTTACAGTACACCTATCCGCGATGTGGCAAAGGAACTGGAACGGGTATATAATTGCCGGATTACTTTTGCTTCCGGTCAGGATTTCAACAACTTGATTACCGGCGAACATGATAACAAGAGTTTGGAAGCGGTACTTAAATCCATTGAATTTATCAGCGGTGATATCAAATATAAGAAAGAGGGCATCCATGTGCTTCTTTATAAAGAATGAGATGAATAATAGATAATGTTTAACCTTTTAAAAAATAATAGATGAAAACAGCTCCTTCATGAACCTCCCCAAAATGATAGAAGCACTCCAAAGGAATGCCTCTATCCGCAATCCGGACGGATATTCATAAGCTTCGACCCAAATGAATAACGTATCGCGCATTGCTTGTTTTTAATAACTTTAGTCAATTACTAAAACGCACAAATTTATGAATAATCTTCTTATTTGTAAAGGGATAAGTAAAAATAGCTGTTCGTTTTTAGCTTTTTTACTATTCACCTTCATTTTAATAGCTCCGGCTGCTGCTCAGACATTGAAAGAGCATGATATTACGCTTCGTGTGCAAAACGAGCCGGTAGAGAGTGTTTTCAATAAAATCAGCAAACAGACTAATTTTAAGTTTCTCTATGATCAGGAGACGGTGAACAAGACTCCGAGAGTTTCTTTCGACATTAAAAATGCTTCATTAAAACAGATTCTGGGAGAAATTACTTCCCAGGCCAAGCTTTATTTCAATAGGACCGATCATACAATTGCTGTTAGCAAACAGCCGCTTAAGAAAGAAGAAACTGTTCAACGTACACGTACTATACAAGGTATTGTTGCAGATGATAAAGGAGAACCGGTGATTGGTGCCAGTGTGCAGATTAAGGGAGAGGGTAGTGGTACGATTACCGATATCGACGGACGTTACTCAATCATGAATGTACCGGAGTCTGCAACATTGACCATCTCTTATATTGGATATAAAACGGTAAATATCTCTGCAAAGGATAAAAATACGGCGAAAATCACGTTGGTAGAAGATAGTAAGATGATTGATGAGGTAGTAGTGGTGGGATATGGAGTTCAGAGGAAAAGAGACGTCTCTACTTCTATTTCTTCCGTGAAAGCTGAACAAATTGCGGACGTTTCTGCTTCAGACTTTCGTCAGGCGTTGGCGGGTAAGATGCCGGGGGTACAGGTTACACAGCCAAGTGGTGATCCGGAGGGAAGTGTAAGTATCCGTGTTCGTGGTATCAGTACGGTTAATGCCGGTAGTGATCCTCTTTATATTATTGATGGCGTGCCGGTAGAACGTGGATTTGCCAATCTGAATAATAATGATGTCGAATCTGTGGAAGTTTTGAAAGATGCTTCGTCGGCAGCTATTTATGGTAGTCGCGGTTCCAACGGTGTCATTATTATCACGACCAAGCAGGGACAATCGGAAAAGATGAAAGTGCAGTATGATGGATATTATGGCATCCAGAGTGTTTCGAAGAAACTTTCAATGATGAATGCATATCAGTTTGCCGAATTTGCAAAGGATGGTCATGACAACGCTTATCTGGATGCTAATCCCGGAGGGTCACCGGATGACCCGAACGGAATGCGCCCGAACTCATGGGAACGTATTCCTACCGAACTCTTTCCCTATCTGAATGGTGATAAGGGGTTGACGGATACGGATTGGCAAGATGCTATTTTTCGTACTGCTGCTACTACCAGCCACAATGTTTCTATTTCCGGCAGAGGAAAAACAGTCGGCTATTTCATTTCTGCCAACTATTATGATAAAGAGGGTATTATAATTAATTCCGACTTTAAGAAATATAGTATGCGTATGAATTTGGACGGGAAATATAAAAGACTGAAATTTGGTCTGAATTTCTCGCCTTCCTATTCTACTTCCAATCGGGTAGATGCTTCCGGATCTAATGGTATTGTGCAATCGGCATTGATGATGCCTCCGGTATGGCCGGTGTATAATGCGGATGGCAGCTATAATTATCAGGGAAACGGCTATTGGAGAATTGGAAATGACTATCAGCATAATGCCGTATTGAACCCGGTAGCCATGGCAAACTTACAATCGGATGTTGTAGACCGTATGGCGATTGTCGGAAAAGTTTTTGCCGAATTGGAGTTGTATAAGGGGCTTACTTATAACATTTCTTTTGGTGGCGATTATTATGGTTCGCATAATGACCAATATCGTTCTTCGGAACTTCCTTTATTGGGACAAAAGTATTATGATGTAAAGTCAAATCCGACAGCCTACAGTTCATCAGGTTTTTATTTCAACTGGTTGGTGGAGAATAAAATCAATTATAACACAACGATTAAAGATGCTCATTCCATCAATGTGGTCTTAGTACAGTCGGCTCAAAAAGAGACATATAAAGGAGATAATGTGACGGCGACCGATTTCCCGAACGACTATATACAAACAATTTCCGGAGGTACGGTGACGAAAGGTGCATCCGATAAAACCCAATGGACGATTGCTTCTTATCTGGCGCGTATGCAGTACAGCTATAAAGGTAAATATATGGCTTCGGCGGCTATTCGTGCAGACGGTTCTTCCCGTTTTGGCAAGAATAATCGGTGGGGATATTTTCCTTCAGCTTCTTTGGCGTGGAGAATAAGCGGAGAAGACTTCTTTATGAAGGCTAAGTGTCTGTCGTTTGTTGATGATTTGAAGTTAAGAGCGAGTTATGGAGTGACCGGTAACTTCCAGATTGGTAATTATGATCATTTGTCTCTGATGGCTTTGGATAATTATGTGCTTGGCACAGGTAACGGACAATTGGTGAATGGTTATAAGCCAAGTACCATAAAGAATGAAGATTTGAGTTGGGAAAAGAATGCGATGGTGAATGTGGGTGTTGATTTGCAGATGTTCAAAGGATTGCTGGGACTGACTGTGGATTATTATAATACCAATACCTCTAATATGTTGTTGAATGTACCAGTTCCCCACTTGACCGGATATAGCACTGCATTGATGAATATCGGTAAAGTGAATAATAGGGGATGGGAAGTTGCTTTGACCTCACAGAAGAATATAACTAAAGATTTCGGTTATTCGTTTAATGCTAATTATGCCACTAATACGAACGAAGTGAAGGCACTCGGTCCGGGTAATGCTCCTATCATATCTACCGGTAGCGTAGATCATGCTTATTACATAACGAAAGTCGGTGAACCCATCGGATGTTATTATCTGTTGGTGCAGGATGGAATTTTCTCCAATGAAGAAGAATTAAAAAAGTATCCTCATTTCAGCAATACCCAGCCGGGAGATTTCCGCTTTGTGGATGTAGACGGGGATGGAGTGATGGATTTGGATAAAGATCGTACAATCGTGGGTAACTATATGCCCGATTTTACCTATGGGTTTGGTGGTAAAGTCTGGTTTAAGGGATTTGACCTTGATTTTAATTTTCAAGGAGTATATGGTAATGAGATTCTGAATCTGAATCGTCGTTACATTGATAATCTGGAAGGTAATACCAATGGCACCACTATAGCCTTGAATCGTTGGAAAAGTCCGGAAGATCCGGGAAACGGTCAGGTGAACCGTGCCAATCGTAAGTCAAAGGGTTATAATGGTCGTACTTCAACTTGGCATCTTGAAGATGGTTCTTATCTGCGACTGCAGAATGTGACACTAGGATATACTTTGCCGAAGAACTTGACTCAACGCTTTTTCGTGGAAAAATTAAGAGTTTACGTTTCCGGACAAAACTTATGGACTTCGACTAATTATAGCGGATATAATCCGGAAGTAAATGCACGTCCGAGTAATTCTCTTTCACCGGGTGAGGATTATGGAACTTATCCATTGGCTAAAACATTCTTGTTCGGGCTGAACATAACACTTTAATCATCCTTTAAAATACACGTTATATGAAAAAATATAAACTAATACTATTCCTGTCAACTGCTTTGTTATCAGTTGCTTGTACAGATAGTTTCTTCGATTTAGAACCGAGTAGCAGTGTGCCTACCGACAAGGTATATAAGACGGCGGAAGATTTTAATGTAGCCGTGATAGGATGTTACTCCAAATTGCAGACACAAGTTTCCTATTTTACAGAGTGTTGCGAATATCGGAGTGATAATTTGACATTGAGTGCGCCCACTGCCGGAACACAAGACCGTTATGATATCGATCAGTTTGCAGATAAAGCCTCTAACGGAATTTTGGAAGATGCCTGGGCGAACTTTAATAATGGAGTCTATCGTTGCAATCTTGTATTAGATAGAATTGATGAGGCCAACTTCGACGCAACTCTGAAAAAACAATATAAAGGCGAAGCTCTTTTTATCCGTGCCCTTACTTATTTTAATATGTATCGTTTATGGGGAGGGATACCGATGACTAATAAAGTGGTGACGGTGGCTGAAGCTCTTAAAATCGGGCGCAGTTCCGATCAACAGGTTTATGATTTTCTTGTCGGTGATTTGAATCAGGTTATTAATGAAAATATGTTGCCGTCTTCTTATACAAGTGCCGATATGGGACGAGTGACTTCCGGTGCTGCAATGGCATTGCTCGGCAAGATTTACCTGACTTTCCATAAATGGACGGAGGCTCGCAATGTGCTATCTCAACTAGTGGGTCGGTATTCTTTAATGACTACTCCCGAACAGGTGTTTGACGTGAACAATAAAATGAACGATGAGATTATTTTTGCTGTTCGCTTTAATAAGGATGTTGAAGGAGAAGGACATGGATATTGGTTCTCTATTATTAATCTGACTGATGATACCAATCAGACAAAGTCTCTGAAAGAGTGCTACAAAGATGGGGATAAGCGCAAGAATCTGATTACCTATGTAAAGGTGGAAGATAAAGTATGCGTGATGAATAAATTTAAGGATGTCAAAAGTGCGACCTATAATACAGTCGGTAATGACCAGATTATTCTCCGTTATGCCGATGTGCTGTTAATGTACGCTGAAGCTTTGAATGAAATCAGTTATAGTAATTTGCAGAATTCAGAAGCTATGGTTGCTTTGAATGCTGTGCATACTCGTGCCGGATTGTCTCCGCTTCAGATAACAGAGCTTCCCGATCAGGATAGCTTCCGTAAAGCGATTATGTTGGAACGTCAACAGGAGTTTCCTTATGAAGGACAGCGTTGGTTCGATTTGGTACGTATGGGAGGTGCTAAGGAGGCTATGAAAGCAGAAGGACATATTATTCAGGACTATCAATTCCTGTATCCTATTCCAAAAACGGAGTTGGAAAGAATAAACAACACAGAACTGTTGTGGCAGAATACGGGATATTAATAGGATTAAACTAAAAGAAATCAAACGATGAAAAAAATACTATATAGCTTGTTGTTTATTTTCACGGTAGTCTTTACTGCTTGTGAAGAAGATCTGCCAAAGGCAAGTTTCGATTTATATGAACTGAAGTCACTAACGGCAACAGCCGGAGATATGAATGTGACTCTTTCCTGGGAAGCATACGAGAATGCCCGTCCGAATGAATATTTGATTCTTTGGACTTCCGGATCATCAGAAGCGGAAGGAGGCGAGATGACTGTGGATGCAAAAACAATGACTGCCACTATCAATAATCTGGTGAACGATGTTGCTTACACTTTTTCTGTGCAACCTCGTTATGCGGGAGGATTGGCCAGTAAAACTACTGCTGCCTGTACACCGAAGAATGCAAGATATCCGATTTCTGATCTGACGGCAGCAGCCGGCAATGAAAGAGTGCGTTTGAGATGGACGAAACCTGCGAGTGAACGTTTCACTCGCTATCAGGTTACCGTGAATCCCGGTAATCAGATTATCAATCTGGATGATACTTCATTGGAAGAATACATCGTTGATGGTTTGACTAACGATCAGGAATATACATTCAATGTAGTCTGTGTTTATCCTACAGGCAATTCTATTGCGGTGGAAACTTCTGCTACTCCCGGATTGATCTATCCTATTCTCGCTAGTACGGAACTGGTTGTGTGGGAGCCTTCTACCTTTGCTTATAACGATATGTATTTCATGGCTGGTGAAGTGAAATCGGTAAGTTGGGATTTTGGTGATGGTACGACATCGGGAGAAAACAATCCGGTGCATGCTTTTACTACTACCGGTACTTATACAGTGGCTGTAACGGTGACTTATGTTAATAATACCACCGAGTCGGGCAGTCTGACTGTCACGGTCGGCAATTATAAATGGAATTCTGTCGATTTGAACTTCGGTGGACTTACCGGATATGTAAAGACCTCCAATCCGGTGTTCTCTCCGGATGGAAAAACAATGTATATCCCGACATCTACTCCTGCGGGTCATTTATTTGCTATTGACGTAGTGAGCGGTGAATTCAAGTGGGTGTTTGCTATCAGTCAGATAACTTATGGCGGAGGTGCGTTGGTGGCTCCTGATGGTACAATCTATCAGTGTGTAAGAAATGCCACTATTAATAATGTATATGCTATTAATCCGAACGGAACTCAAAAGTGGGCAGTAAAATTGGATGCTGCGATAGGAGCTTTCCCTGCATTGTCGGCCGATGGTGTTCTTTACTGTCTCACCAATAAGAGTACGTTGTATGCGCTGGATGCATCCAGTGGTGCTATTAAATGGCAACAATCGCTTGACGGAGCAACCGGTAGTGCTGTGGCTATTGATAAAGCCGGAAATGTTTATGCAGGTACAAGTGCAGCCATTTATTCTTTTAAATCGAATAAAGAGCAGAATTGGAAATTGGAAGAAGTGAATGTGACAGAACAGGCTACGTTTGCTTTGAAGGATCAGGTACTTTATGCGACTTTGAAAAACGGAGGACTCGTTGCTGTTGATATGACAAACGGAACAAAGAAATGGACGTATCCGACTACAAAAGGAGATGCTTATTTCCCGATTGCTGATAAAAATGGCAATGTCTATTTTACTGAAAAAGGATCGCAGACTGTTCATGCAGTAAATGCCAGCGGATCTAAAATCTGGGAGAAAAATGTGGGTAACAATTTGAACTACAGTGGAGGTGCTTTGAGTACGGATGGTATTCTTTATATAGGTACCCAATCGAATAACAAAGTGCTGGGACTTGACATCACTAATGGAAACATTGTTTTTGAAGAGACTGTGGGACAACAGGTCATGGCAGCTGTTAGCATTGGTCCGGACAGACGGCTTTATTGCGGAACGATCGGATCTAATAATATCGGTTCGATAAAGGCTTTTGCTGTCAATAAGACATTAGCAACAGACTCCTGGAGTATTCGTGGTGGTGATATTCAAGGTACAAACCGTCAAAAGTAAGCGATAATGAGAGTTCCTGTTTTTATCTTATTTATGGCGATGACAATGGGTTTATATGCACAGAAATATAAAGTAGGTACGACTACAGCTTTGTGGAAAGTACCTGCTTCCACAGACTTTTCTCAAGCCCGGTCTGTGGGGGTAGAGTATGTGGAAGTAGCATTTAACCAGTGTTATAGAGGAGTTCCGGCAGATGAAGTTGTTCCTCGTATCCGGGATATGAAAGCAAAAATTGATAGTGCCGGTATCAAGGTCTGGTCTATACATCTTCCTTTCTCACGCACGTTGGATATATCGGTGCTGGATGAAAAGAAAAGGAAAGAAAATGTAGATTTTATGGCGGAGATGATTGGACAGTGCGCTCAGTTTCAGCCGAAATGTTTGGTACTGCATCCTAGTTCCGAGCCTATTGCTGACAGTATTCGGGCACAAAGAATAACTAACGCTTCCAGGTCTATCGCTTATCTGAAAAAATATGCGGATCAAATAGGAGCACAGTTGTGCATCGAAAATCTGCCGAGAACTTGTCTGGGTAATACTCCTGAAGAGCTTTTGGAAATAATCAAAGATACTCCGGGTGTGAAGGTTTGTTTTGATACCAATCATTATACTAAAGGGACGACAGGGCATTTTGTAGAAACTGTTGGTGAACGTATAGGTACTATACACGCTTCGGACTTTGATTTTGTCAACGAGTGTCATTGGCTTCCTACACAAGGTGACATTCAATGGGGAAAGTTAATGCATGCACTCGAAGGAATCGGCTATGAAGGGGTTTTCATGTATGAAGCTACCAAAGACCATGAAAACGACAATACGCGTCCGACACCGGAACGGGTGGTTGAGACTTTCAATAAAATAATTAATGACTATAAAAATCAGAAATAAGATGGATATAATAAGAAAAATACAATATTTACTGTTTTGTCTTTTGGCAATAGGTTTTGTTGCTTGTGATGATGATGACAACAACAGTACCGAAACTGGTCATGAAGGAATTCTTACGCAATTGGCAGAGGAAGTAGATGCCACTGCACAACAGTTGTGGAGTTCTTCTCCTTTGATTGTCAATACCGGACGTACCACTACTTTGACCAAGATCCAGGGATATGCGGATAAGTGTAAAGATGATTATTTCATCAGTTATCTGAATGGCTTCGATCAGGCAAGTACGAGTATGGAAAAGTGTGATCCGATTATCTATTTTTATCGGAGTGCATTTGATCGTGTAATGGATGGAATTAAAAACTCAAAAGTAGAAAATGGTACGGCAGCGATCTGGTTACTCTATAATATGGGGTATGTGGTAAAAACTCCGTCAGGATGTTTTGCTATTGACATTTCTCATCGTTGGGCGAAAGAGCTGGCACCTTATATTGATTTTCTCTGTGTTACACACAAGCACTCCGATCATTATAGTAATGATCTTATCCAGGCTATGTTTGATTTAGGTAAACCGGTGTTATCCAACTATTTGAAAGACACGACATATCCTTATACTGCAAAGGGGGATAAAGATTATGAAATTGGAAAATTCAAGATTAAAACCTGTATCACTGACCATAACAATGCCGGGTTATCTAATTTTGTGACTGTGTTTTCGATCGATTGTGGGGAAGATACCGGTAATTTCGTTTTTATGCATGTAGGAGACTCTAACTATAAACCGGAACAATATACGAATCTGGCTTCTCATGTGAATGTTTTGATACCGCGTTATGCTCCCAATGCTCTGACCGAAAATAATATTCTGGGTTCAGGTGCGGGACAGGTGGAGCCCGATTATGTCTTGTTATCACATATCTTGGAACTGGCTCATGCAGGTGTTGATGAATCAAGATGGTCATTGGATATGGCACTCGAACGGGCTTCGAAGATTAACTGTGAACAGACTTATGTACCAATGTGGGGAGAAAAACTAGTCTGGAAAAACAATAAACTGAATTAAAATTCTTAATGCTTGAACTTATGAAACGGATATGTAACTTCATACTTCTTCTGTGTTTGGTGCAACTGGCTGTTGCTCAAAATAGAATAGCTGAAATCAGAGAAAATCTGCTGGGAAATCATCCAGATAAAATATTGGTTGTATCCCACCGGGCTGACTGGCGTAATGCCCCGGAAAACTCATTGCAAGGTATACAGAATTGCATTGATATGGGTGTCGATATGGTGGAGATCGATTTGAAACGAACCAAAGACGGACATTTAGTAGTGATGCATGATAAAACGATCAATCGTACCATGTCTGGAAAAGGACTGGTGGAAGATTATACATTGGCCGAATTGAAAGCAATGCGTCTTAAAAATGGAGTAGCTTGTAAGACAAGACATCAGATTCCTACATTGGAAGAAGTGATGTTGCTCTGCAAAGGTAAGATCATGGTAAATATTGATAAGGGGTATGATTATTTTCAGGAAGCTTATATTGTACTCGAAAAGACGGGAACGGTTGACCAGTGTGTTATCAAAGCCGGCCTTCCTTATGAACAAGTGAAAGCCGAAAACGGTGCTGTATTGGATAAAGTGATTTTTATGCCTATTGTACAGTTGCATAAAAAAGGAGCCGAAGCTATTATTGACAGTTACAAGACTCACATGAAGCCTGCTGCTTATGAGTTAGTGTTTGATAATGATAGTCCTGAGGTGCTTAACCTGATAAAAAAAGTGCGTGATACGGGTTCTAAGTTGTTTATAAACTCTCTTTGGCCCGAATTATGTGGTGGTCATGATGACGACCGTGCAGTAGAACTTCATCAACCGGATGAAAGCTGGGGATGGATCATTAATCAGGGAGCCAAATTAATTCAAACTGACCGTCCTGCCCTCTTATTGGAGTATCTGCGCAAAAAGAAACTTCACGACTAAATAGACTTTTTCATGTTGAAACAACTTATAAACTTTTACAAGGTCTCTTCACCGAGACCTTGTAACGGGGAAGCTTTGTCTTCATCCGGCTCACAACATCTTCATTCCGATGCCCGTCGTCTGAAATACCTGAAATGGTCTACTTTCCTTTCAGCCACTTTCGGTTACGGCATGTACTATGTTTGTCGTCTTAGCCTGAATGTCGTGAAGAAGCCCATCGTAGATGAAGGAATTTTCTCCGAAACGGAACTGGGAATTATCGGTTCGGTATTGTTCTTTACTTACGCCCTTGGAAAATTTACGAATGGTTTTCTGGCTGACCGTAGCAATATCAACCGCTTTATGACTACCGGTTTACTGGTAACTGCTTTAGTGAACTTGTGCCTGGGTTTTACCCATTCTTTTATTCTGTTTGCTCTCCTTTGGGGGATTAGTGGCTGGTTTCAGTCTATGGGTGCTGCTTCTTGTGTAGTGGGACTTTCCCGTTGGTTCACGGACAAAGAACGGGGTTCCTATTACGGGTTTTGGTCTGCCAGCCACAATATCGGTGAAGCGTTGACCTTCCTAATTGTTGCATCTATCGTTAGTGTATTGGGGTGGAGATACGGTTTCTTTGGTGCCGGTATTGTTGGTTTGCTTGGTGCTTTAATTGTGTGGAAGTTCTTCCATGACACTCCCGAGAGTCAGGGCTTTCCTCCTGTAAATGCTCCAAAACAGAAAGAGGAGATGAGTGTGGTGGAAACGACAGACTTTAATAAAGCCCAACGCCAGGTATTGATGATGCCTGCCATCTGGATACTGGCTCTTTCGAGTGCTTTTATGTATATCAGTCGCTATGCTATCAATAGCTGGGGTGTTTTTTATCTAGAAGCGCAAAAAGGATATTCCACGTTGGATGCCAGCTTCATTATTTCCATCTGTCCGGTCTGTGGTATCGTAGGTACCATATTTTCGGGTGTTATTTCTGACAAGTTATTTGGCGGTCGTCGAAATGTTCCCGCCCTGATTTTCGGATTGATGAATGTTCTTGCACTTAGCCTGTTCTTGTTGGTTCCCGGTGTACACTTTTGGATAGATGTGTTGGCTATGGTTCTTTTCGGTTTGGGTATCGGAGTTCTCATTTGTTTTCTGGGTGGCCTGATGGCAGTCGATATTGCTCCCCGTAATGCGTCGGGAGCAGCATTGGGGGTAGTCGGCATTGCCAGTTATATTGGGGCCGGATTACAGGATGTAATGAGTGGTGTTCTGATAGAGGGGCAAAAGACGGTTCAGAATGGAGTCGATGTTTATGATTTCACTTATATCAATTGGTTTTGGATAGGAGCGGCTTTATTGTCTGTATTTTTCGCTTTATTGGTGTGGAATGTGAAGCCGAAGTAATGATTTGAATAACAATGCTTTATAAAAAGGGACTTTTCCCTTTTAAACCAACGGGTCGTTTCTTTTAAAGGAACGACCTGTTTCACACCGAGAAACAACATGTTCCTTTTAATGAAACGCAAACAGTTTTTCAGTATTATTTCAGTATCATGCTTTTTCTTTGCCGGAGATAATTTGTTATCTTTGTAACTTTAACCCGAAAATCAATGAGTAGAATAATATTAAATACTAAGACTTGGCTATTATTTGTGCTGTTGTTTGGAATATCATTTTCTGCATGGGCACAAAGTGACGATTTTAATACATGGACTAAATTCAAGGTAAACCATAAGATAGATTCCCGGTTTTCAGTTTCAGGTGATTTGGAATTGCGCATGAAAGATGATGTGAGTAAATTGGATCGTTGGGGGCTGACTGTTGGCGGAAGTTACCGACCCTATTCATTTTTGAATCTGGGGGTTGGCTATGAAACCCATCTTCGGAATTTGGGTGACTCGGACTGGAAGTTCAGGCATCGCTATCATATAACTGCTACTGTCAGTTTTCGTTATCAATGGTTGAAAGTAGCTGTAAGGGAAAGATTTCAGCAGACTTTTGATCGTGGCAACTCTGAAACTCGTTTGCGTTCCCGCTTGAAATTATCTTATGCTCCTACAAAAGGAATTGTTTCTCCCTATTTCTCTGTTGAAATCTATCAGAGTTTGGATGACGTTTCTTTTTGGAGAGCCGATCGTATGCGTTATCGTCCCGGAGTAGAAATAGCTTTGGCCAAACGTTGGTCGTTGGATGCATTCTATTGTTATCAATATGCATCTTCGCAAGGCAGACACATTGCCGGAATAGAAGTGGGATATTCTTTCTGAAATTAGCAGGCTCTTAATATAATAATGTGAGAGTTTAATTCTTTGTTCCTGACTAGTCGTTTGTAACTTGTTGATTGTTTGCGTTATAGATGAAAATGTGAAATTTTCCTATAGAAACTATACTCCGACTTAATATAATTATATACTTTTGCTTTCAAGACATCAAAATGATATCTTGAAATTGATGATTCCTCAGTACAACAGACGTGTTGTTCAGTATCCCATAACCGAAAGCGAATACTTCCTCTTATGCTATTCTTTCTGTTCAATCAAAAGTTTCTATTGGAAAATTAAAAAATAAATATGATGAAACTATTTTATAACCTACAAAGGGGCGTGGGTTTACTTGTTTTTTGTACTATCTTGCTTAGTGCTTGTGTGAACCATATTTCGGAGAAAGAGGAGGATAGTGTTAATAATGGAGATATTCCATTGAAATTTATTGCCGATATTCGTGAATCAGTTGGTACCCGTATGGCAAATAATAACTTTGCTGAAGGGGATGAAGTCGGTCTGTTTGCTCTTGCCGGAACCACTACAATGCAAGAAGAACGTTATGTGGATAATCTTCATTTCATACGTTCATCCAATGGTGAGTTTGAATCTAACGAGTCGGTATACTATCCGGATGATGGAGTTACATTGAATTTAATCAGTTATTATCCTTATCAAAAGAGTGGCGTGGGGATAGGGGAGAGCACCATGCAGGTGGCGGTTTCAACGACTCAAAATATTCCTGACGATTATTCACATTCTGATTTCCTAATTGCTTCTAAAGAAGAGGTCTTAGCCAGTAAGGAGGCGGTCGCTCTGACCTATAATCATCAGTTTTTTCGTCTGAAAATTGTTCTTATTCCTGGAGAGGGGGAGAATTTGGAAGATATGTTATCCGTTAAGCCTACGCTTTCGGTGAGTGGCTTTTATACTAAAACAAGTTATGATTTTCAGAAAAAGACTTTCTCTGGTTATTCCGAAGAGAAAGATATTATTCCTGCAGGAGAATGGGAGATAAAAGACGGACGACTGATAGGAAAGGAATTTATTTTGATACCGCAGGAGGCGACTCCGGGATACCAATACATAACGTTGGAAGCTGCAGGAAAGCTATATATAAGCCCATTACCATCTACTTTACAATTAAAAAGTGGAAAGCAGCGCGAATTGGAAATAAAGTTTGTATCAGCCGAAGATGTATTAATGAGCAAAGTGAATGGGGAAATCGGAGATTGGGACGGAACCGAAATAGATCATACAGAATCAGTCACGCTTCATAAATACATAGATGTTTCGAAGTTAACTTTTGAAAAGTCGAATGTGTATAAAGTGTTACATTCGGGAAAGCAAGTAGCTGAAATATGTAAGGAGTATCTTGTTACTCCGGAATTTTCTTCGCAGGCAATCGTTGCCTATCCGATGAAAAAAGATGGTAGTGTGGACTTATCTCAAGGTGTTGTAGCACAGTTGCTAGGGAAATCCGGAAAAGTGAATGGAGGAAGCGTATCATGGAATATGGAAGATTACTCATTGGCCTATGTTGACGGAATTTTGCCGATTCGTAATAATGTATATGTGATGGCAAACGGAACCGTTTCTTTATCTGTTACGACAGCAGATGACGTACTATCTGTTTTGGCTTTGGAAGATATCGTTCGTGATGTACGTGGAGGAATCATTCATAATTATCCGTTAGTGAAGATTGGAACACAATATTGGATGCGGGATAATCTGGAGGCATCTTCGTATGTTGGCGGTGAAGCACTTCCCAGACTGGATGCAGTGACAGCGAATGTTGTCGGATATCTGCAATCTACTACGGAACACTATTTTTATACAGCTAATGTAGTACTTTCTAATAAAATTCTGCCTGCTCATTGGAGTATACCGGATTGGAAAGACTGGAACATTTTAAAAGACTATCTGAATGGAGAGGCTTCTTTGCTGAAATCAGGTACTTGGTTACCTTTGAAAGCGGGAGAACAGGTACAGCCTGCAACTAATTTATCCGGTTTTAATGGAATACCTGTAGGAATGTATGTGGGGGCTTTTCAAACTGATTACGAGAAAAAACATCTGGCATATTGGACACTGGATAATGCAAATGCCGCTATCGATATCAAGGTTTTCTATCTGAAAAGTGATACGGATATCATTGAAGAATCTAATGCAGGTGTTGATACAAAAGCCTTTGCCATTCGTTGCATCAGAAAGTAAATCGACGAAAAAGGCTTCTCTTTTCCATAAATTGCTTATATTTGGGAAGTAAAACTAACTAAAAGAGAGAACTATGAAGAAGATAATAAATCCCTGGAAAGGTTTGGAAGGGTACAACTGCTTTGGTTGTGCTTCCAATAATGAAGCCGGATTAAAAATGGAATTTTACGAAGATGGTGACGAAGTGGTAAGCATTTGGAAACCACGTCCCGAATATCAAGGCTGGATTGATACCTTGCATGGCGGTATTCAAGCTGTCTTGATGGATGAAATCTGTGCCTGGGTTATACTTCGTAAACTACAAACCACGGGGGTGACGTCGAAGATGGAAACTCGTTACCGAAAATCGATTGATACCAAAGATTCTCATATCGTATTACGCGCGTCTATTAAAGAGGTAAAGCGGAACATCGTTATTGTTGAAGCAAAGTTATATAATAAGGATGGAGAAGTCTGTACAGAATCAGTTTGTACTTACTTTACTTTCTCGAAAGAAAAGTCGAAAGATGAAATGCATTTTTCGAAATGTGATGTAGAATCGGAAGAGATATTACCATTAATTTGAAATAAAAACTTAAGTTTTTGTGATAAATGTTTGGTAGTATCAAACAAATACTTTACTTTTGTCGCAGTTAATAAAAGAAATATGAAATATACAGCTACACATCATCATCATCATTTTCCTAACGAATAATCGGTGGGCGTGGATGATATTGTGTATAACTATATAAACGATAACGAAGGCTTACCGAATGCGGTAAGCCTTTTTTGTTTTTCAACGCAGATTGTATTTGTAATTAATAATTGGTAATTAAATAAAGTCATGTTAAGAATCGCAGTACAAGCCAAAGGACGTCTCTTCGAAGAGACAATGGCACTTTTAGAAGAGTCAGATATCAAGTTAAGCACTACTAAACGTACCTTGTTGGTACAGTCTTCTAACTTTCCTATCGAAGTTCTATTTCTTCGTGATGATGATATTCCGCAAACGGTAGCTACCGGGGTAGCTGATTTGGGAATTGTTGGTGAGAACGAGTTTATGGAAAAGGAGGAAGATGCGGAAATTGTCAAACGTCTGGGATTCAGCAAATGTCGTCTGTCACTGGCTATGCCGAAGGATATTGAATATCCCGGTTTGTCATGGTTTGAAGGCAAGAAGATTGCTACCTCTTATCCGGTTATTCTTCGTAACTTCCTGAAAAAAAATAGCGTAAATGCCGAAATACATGTGATAACCGGTTCGGTAGAGGTGTCTCCGGGTATTGGATTGGCTGATGCCATTTTTGATATTGTAAGTTCCGGTTCTACTTTGGTCAGCAACCGCTTGAAAGAAGTGGAAGTTGTAATGAAGTCGGAAGCATTGTTGATTGGCAACAAGAACATGAGCGAAGAGAAAAAAGAAGTGCTCGAAGAATTGCTGTTCCGTATGAACGCAGTAAAAACAGCTGAAGATAAAAAATATGTATTGATGAATGCTCCAAAAGACAAACTGGAAGAAATCATAGCTGTATTGCCCGGTATGAAGAGTCCTACAGTGATGCCATTGGCACAGGAAGGCTGGTGTTCTGTTCATACAGTACTTGATGAAAAACGTTTTTGGGAAATTATCGGAAAATTGAAAGGACTGGGAGCAGAAGGTATTTTGGTACTGCCGATTGAAAAGATGATTGTATAAATAGATAGGAACGAAAATTCGTTCCTGATAAAATATGAACCATGAAATTGATTAAATATCCCTCAAAAGAGCAATGGACAGAACTTTTGAAACGTCCGGCACTAAATACGGAAAGTTTGTTCGATACTGTTCGTTCTATTATAAATAAGGTAAGGACAGAAGGCGATAAAGCAGTATTGGAATATGAGGCTGCTTTTGATAAAGTAACCTTGTCCGCACTTGCTGTGACTCCTGAAGAGGTTCAAGCCGCCGGGACATTAGTAAACGATGAACTAAAGGCTGCCATTTCTTTAGCTAAACAAAACATTGAAACATTCCACTCTTCCCAGCGTTTTGTCGGGAAGAAGGTAGAGACAATGAATGGGGTAACTTGCTGGCAAAAATCAGTGGGAATCGAAAAGGTCGGCTTATATATTCCGGGTGGAACAGCACCGCTTTTCTCAACTGTATTAATGTTGGCTGTTCCGGCTAAAATTGCAGGATGCAAGGAAATCGTACTTTGTACGCCTCCCGATAAAAATGGAAATATTCATCCGGCTATCCTTTTTGCTGCGCAACTGGCAGGTGTCAGCAAAATATTCAAGGCTGGTGGTGTGCAGGCTATTGCCGCTATGGCCTATGGAACGGAGAGTGTACCCAAAGTATATAAGATATTTGGCCCCGGCAATCAATATGTGACAGCTGCCAAACAGTTGGTAAGCCTGCGTGATGTAGCTATTGATATGCCTGCCGGTCCTTCAGAAGTGGAAGTCTTGGCTGATGCATCTGCCAATCCGGTTTTTGTAGCAGCAGATCTTTTGTCACAGGCAGAGCACGGAATAGATAGCCAGGCTATATTGATTACCACTTCCGAGAAACTTCAAACAGAGGTGATGGAAGAAGTGGAGCGTCAATTAGCAGAACTTCCCCGTCGTGAAATTGCGGCGAAATCACTGGAGAATAGTAAATTGATTTTAGTGAAGGATCTGGATGAAGCATTGGAACTGACTAACGCGTATGCTCCGGAACATCTAATCATAGAAACGGAGAACTATATGGAAGTGGCCGAACGTGTGATAAATGCAGGTTCTGTCTTCTTAGGTTCATTAACTCCCGAGAGTGCCGGCGACTATGCTTCCGGAACGAATCACACCCTGCCGACCAACGGTTATGCCAAAGCCTATAGTGGTGTAAGTCTGGATAGTTTTATCCGTAAGATTACATTTCAGGAAATTCTCCCGGAAGGAATAAAAGCTATCGGTCCTGCTATTGAAGAGATGGCGGCTAATGAACAGCTGGATGCACATAAAAATGCCGTCACAGTTCGTCTCAAAGCAATTCAAAATTTATAATTTAAAACTTAAAGAAGTGAAAACGTTACAAGAACTAACCCGACCGAATATCTGGAAATTAAAACCCTACTCTTCGGCACGAGATGAATATAAAGGAGTTACAGCCTCTGTTTTCCTGGATGCAAACGAAAACCCCTACAATACACCTCATAACCGCTATCCGGATCCTATGCAGTGCGAACTGAAGACGTTGTTGTCGAAAATCAAAAAAGTATCCCCCGAGCATATTTTTCTTGGAAACGGTAGCGATGAAGCCATCGACTTGGTTTTTCGTGCATTCTGCGAACCGGGAAAAGATAATGTCGTAGCCATCGACCCTACTTATGGTATGTATCAGGTTTGTGCCGATGTGAACAATGTGGAATATCGGAAAGTATTACTGGATGATGACTTCCAGTTCTCTGCCAATAAACTGCTGGCGGCTACCGACGAACACACTAAATTGATTTTCCTTTGCTCGCCTAATAACCCGACAGGTAATGATTTGCTTCGTTCTGAAATTGTAAAGGTACTTTGTCAGTTCGAAGGATTGGTGATGTTGGATGAGGCTTACAATGATTTTTCCCAGGCTCCGTCTTTCCTCGAAGAGCTGGATAAATATCCCAACCTTGTCGTATTCCAAACATTCTCCAAGGCTTGGGGATGTGCTGCAATTCGCTTGGGAATGGCTTTTGCTTCCAAAGAAATTATAGACATTCTTAGTAAAATCAAATATCCCTATAATGTCAATCAGTTGACTCAACAACAAGCTATTTCTATGTTGCATAAGCACTATGAGATAGAACGTTGGGTGAAAACGTTGAAGGAAGAGCGTGATTATCTGGAAGCGGAATTTGAAAAACTTCCATGTACCATTAAACTGTTCCCGTCCGATGCGAATTTCTTTTTGGCAAAAGTGACGGATGCCGTGAAAATCTATAATTATTTGGTAGGGGAAGGAATAATAGTGCGTAATCGCCATAACATTTCACTTTGCTGCAACTGTTTGCGTGTGACTGTCGGTACTCGTGTCGAAAATAATACCCTATTGGCAGCTCTTAAAAACTATCAAGGATAATTTATGAAGAAGAAAGTATTATTTATCGATAGAGATGGCACGTTGGTAATCGAACCTCCTGTAGATTACCAACTCGACTCATTGGAAAAACTGGAATTCTATCCGAAAGTATTCCGTAATTTGGGCTTTATCCGCAGTAAGCTCGATTTTGAATTTGTGATGGTCACTAACCAGGATGGATTGGGTACACCTTCTTTTCCGGAAGAAACATTCTGGCCTGCCCATAACTTGATGCTTAAAACATTGGAAGGGGAGGGGATTACTTTTGATGAGATTCTGATAGACCGTAGTTTTCCTGAAGATAATGCGCCCACCCGCAAACCGCGTACCGGAATGTTGACGAAGTATCTGGATAATCTGGAATACGATCTTGCCGGAAGTTTTGTAATAGGCGATCGTCCCACAGATGTGGAACTTGCCAAAAATCTGGGTTGCCGGGCAATTTATTTGCAAGACTCGACCGACGCTTTGAAAGAAAAAGGATTAGAAGAAGTCTGTGTTCTTGCAACTACTGACTGGGACCGGATAGCCGAATTCCTTTTTGCCGGAGAACGGAAAGCGGAAGTACGTCGTACTACAAAAGAAACAGATATTTATGTTGCTTTGAATCTTGATGGAAATGGAACTTGTGACATTTTTACCGGTCTTGGCTTTTTCGATCACATGCTTGAGCAGATTGGAAAACATTCTGGCATGGACTTGACCATTCGTGTAAAAGGAGATTTGGAAGTAGATGAACATCATACGATCGAAGATACCGCCATTGCATTGGGCGAATGTATCTATCAGGCTTTAGGTAGCAAACGAGGGATTGAACGTTATGGTTATGCCTTGCCGATGGATGATTGCCTTTGTCAGGTTTGTCTGGACTTCGGTGGTCGTCCTTGGCTGGTTTGGGATGCTGAATTCAAGCGTGAGAAGATAGGAGAGATGCCGACGGAAATGTTCCTTCATTTCTTTAAGTCACTTAGTGACGCGGCAAAGATGAATTTGAACATTAAAGCGGAAGGACAGAATGAACATCATAAGATAGAAGGAATTTTTAAAGCCCTTGCCCGTGCTTTGAAAATGGCAATTAAAAGAGATATCTATCATTTTGAACTTCCATCTAGTAAGGGTGTGCTTTAATGTTTTTTAGAATCATATCCATATTGCTTATGCAAAAGCAAATCCCACTATGCTTATTGGCGATAGTCTTATCCGTCTCTCTTTTCGGTCAAAATCTGAAAGCGGATAAGATTATTCTGTCTGATAGTGATTTGACAAATTTGTATCAAATAGATTCGGGCGTATATCGTTCGGAGCAACCTTCAAAAGAGGGCTTTAAAGCTTTAGAAAAGTATGGTATTGGAGAAGTACTTAATCTACGAAACAGACATAGTGATGATGACGAAGCAAAAGGAACAAGTATAAAACTTCACCGGGTAAAAACTAAAGCACATTCGATTAGTGAAAAGCAATTGATACAGGCATTACGCATTATTAAAAATCGTAAAGCGCCTATTGTTTTCCATTGTCACCACGGCTCTGACCGTACAGGGGCTGTTTGTGCGTTTTATCGTATCATTTTTCAGAATGTTTCAAAAGAAGATGCAATCCATGAAATGACTGAAGGAGGCTATGGCTTTCATCGAATTTATAAGAATATTATTAGAAGAATCAAGGAAGCAAATGTGGAGCAAATAAGAAAAGAAGTAATGGAAGGTGGAGAGTTATAATATGCCATATCTTTACCATCGCTCTGTCACAGCTGTGCCACCGTATTGTCACAACCATGCCATCATGCTGGCACAGTTGTGCCAATGCGGTGGCACAAGCCTATTGATAGGACGTCCTTACAAGGCCTCTATTTCTTTAAGCCACATGGCTGAACTGGCATCGCTCGGCATTCTCCAATCTCCTCTCGGGCTGATAGAAATACTTCCTACTTTAGGACCGTCCGGCAAGCAAGAACGCTTGAACTGTTGATTAAAGAAACGACGGAAGAAGGTAGAAAGCCATTTCTTGATGGTTTTTTCATCATACATATCTTTGAATGCAATATTTGCCAGATAGAATATCTTGGAAGGCCGGAAACCGAAACGTAAGAAATAATATAGGAAGAAGTCATGTAGTTCATAAGGACCCACCAAATCTTCTGTTTTCTGTTTAATTTCTCCGTTTTCATCTGCCGGAATCAGTTCTGGACTGATGGGAGTATCTACAATATCGAGTAAAGTCGCTTTCGAATTTTCATCCATGCCATTTACTGCCACCCATTGTACCAAGTATTTTACGAGAGTTTTAGGGACACTCGCATTCACTCCATACATGGACATATGATCGCCATTATATGTTGCCCATCCTAGTGCAAGTTCTGATAAATCTCCTGTACCAATAACCATTCCCCAAGTCTGGTTCGCCACATCCATCAATATTTGTGTACGTTCGCGTGCTTGAGAATTTTCGTATGTGACATCGTGTACATTAATATTATGGTCTATATCCTTAAAATGTTGAATGCAAGCATCTTTGATACTGATTTCGCGAATAGAGATACCCAGCGATTTCATTAGATCGATGGCATTATGATAAGTACGGTCGGTCGTTCCGAATCCTGGCATCGTAATGCCGAGAATATCCTTTCTGGACAATCCCAACTTATCAAAAGTCTTCACACATACAAGTAATGCCAATGTTGAATCCAACCCGCCAGAGATACCGATTACAGCAGTTTTAGCTCCTGTATGGACAAGCCTTTGTGCCAATCCCGCTACCTGTATGGAGAACACTTCTTCACAATGCTCATTTAGCTCTATTCCTTGCGGTACAAAAGGATGAGAATTAAACTTCCGGGTTAAGGTTAGCTCTTTGCTGTTGACAAATTCAGTCGCAATAGAAACCGCCTTTTTATCCCCTAAGTTTGCTTGATTAGCTGCAAAGGTTGTATTTATCCTGCGTTCTGCCCGGATACGTTCCACATCAATTTCGCTGATAATCAGCTGTTCTTTCATGCTGAAACGTTCGCTGTGTGCAAGCAGTGAACCGTTTTCATAAATGAACCCGTTACCGGCAAATACTACATCGGTAGTAGATTCTCCAAAGCCACAAGACGAGAATACATATCCGGCAATACAACGTGCAGATTGTTGGCTGATGAGAGAACAAAGATAATTATTCTTTCCAATACCTTCATTATCAGCAGACATATTGAAAAGAATTTCTGCACCTTGCAGTGCTAATGAAGAACTCGGAGGTATAGTAGACCAAAGGTCCTCGCATATCTCGATGCCAAAAGTCGTATCTGAAGTCTCAAAAAGCAGATTAGAACCTATCGGAACGATTTGTCCACAGAGACGTACATTATTTGTTGTCAACTGAAGCGCCGAGGTAAACCAACGTTGTTCGTAGAATTCTTTATAATTCGGGAGATAGGTTTTAGCGGTAACTCCTAACACTTTTCCTTTTTGAATCACTGCAGCTGCATTAATCACTGTCGAGTTGACCACCACAGGCATGCCAACAATAGAAATAATGTCTAATTGGCGGGTGTTATTCAGGATTTGCATCAGTCCCATTTCTGCTTCTTCCAGTAAAAGTTGTTGTCCGAATAAGTCACCGCAAGTATATCCGGTAATACTCATTTCCGGAAAAATAATGATCTGCACTCCTTTTCCTTCGGCTACTGCAATCAGACTTTCTATCTTCTCTACATTGAATTTGCAGTCGGCCACTTTTACGTGTGGCACAGCTGCGGCTACTTTTACAAATCCGTAGTTCATCTTATACCTTATTTATATATAATGGGTGCAAAAATAGGAAATAGTTTTGAATAATTATCTTTTCTGTGTTGAATCCTCTCAATAAGCTATTTGGTATGAGTTACGATATTGTTGTTTAAACAATTAAAACAGCTATTAAAATGAACGTTAATATTTAATTATCCTTGAAATATACTATGGATTTACTTCTTTAATGGACTATATGTACTTAAATATGTAGCAAAAAGACATTAGTGGAAATATGGTATAAAATATGCGACATATAGTTTCATTTATTTAAATATAATATATATCTTTGTAGACAAAATAAAACGATATTGAAGTACACCTAAACAGAACAAGTGATATTAGTGTTTAATTTATAACTTAAGAGAGCAGATGGTCAAACCTTTAATTCACACAGCAACAACACGAAAAGTCTATTTGGATATTTGGCGCAATATTAAGAATTTGCCAAGTTAGTCTATTCCTATTCTATATTTATAGATAATAATAGCCTATCCCGGGTCGGTGCAGAATATGCTTAAAACCGATTTTGGGGGAAGGGGTGTATTGTTATTTCCTACGCAAAGATAAGCGTATTCCTCATTGTAGATAAATCTATAAAAATAAATCAATTTCATTAATTTTAATTCAAGTATCAAAGATGAGAAAATCAATTCTCTTGTTTGTACTCTTTACTCTGACAAGTATCCCCCTGTTGCTTTTTGCGCAGGGTGGATATCAGGTAACCGGACATATTATCTCGGCGGAAGATAATCAGCCGATGATTGGTGTGTCTGTTCTGGAGAAGGGTACAACAAACGGAGTAATTACCGATATCAATGGTAATTACAGTATCACAGTGACGAAGTCTCCTGCTACTTTGCAGTTCTCTTATGTCGGTATGAAAACGATAGATAAGCAGGTGACTGCTTCTACTCGTATAAATTTGACAATGGAAAACGATGCACAGATGGTGGAAGAAGTGGTAGTTGTCGCGTATGGTGTACGTAAGAAAGGAACAATCGCAGGTTCTGTATCTACGGTAAAAGCTGAAAAGATGGAAGATGTTCCTGCTCCGAGTTTCGACCAGGCACTGCAAGGACAGGCGCCAGGATTAATGGTGCTTTCTGATTCTGGTGAACCCAGTAAGGCAGCCACTTTTCGTATTCGCGGAACAAATTCAATTAATTCGGGAAAAGATCCTCTTTTTATATTGGATGGAGTAGCTATTTCAAGTTCGGATTTCAATACAATTAGTCCTAATGATATTGAAAGTATTTCAGTATTAAAAGATGCTTCTTCTACTTCTATTTATGGGGCACGTGCTTCCAATGGTGTGGTCGTTATTACATCCAAGCGCGGGCGTATGGGGGAAGCGGCTAAGGTTACTTTCCGTACACAGCTCGGATTTTCTCAACTAGCCTCAAAAGATTGGGATCAGATGAATACGGATGAACGCATTCAATTTGAGAAAGAAGTTGGACTGGATAAAGGACAAGATTATGAAAAGTTGAGTAAGACAAATATCAACTGGCTGGATAAAGTGTACAATGACACTGCCCCTTTGCAGAATTACGAGTTATCTGTAAACGGAGGCACGGAGAAATTGAATTATTATGTTTCAGGAAGTTATTACGATCAAGATGGCATTGCAGTAGGGTCTACATTCGAACGTGTCGGTTTTCGCGCCAATGTAGAGGCAAAAGCTAATAAATGGTTGAAGATAGGAACAAATTCAATGTTTGCCTATCAGGAAGTTGAACAGAGTGATGATGGAGAGTATGCGTTATGGGCTCCTATTTCCGCGTCTTTTTTATGTTGCCTTACTGGAACCCTTATAAGGAAGATGGAAGTCTGGCACTTCAGGATGACGGGAGTTGGAAGGGAACGACAGAAAATCCGTTGGCATGGATGGCAAATAATCCGTTGTCGAATAAGAAATACAAACTTTTATCCACTTTTTATGCCGAGGTTACTCCGGTAAAGAATCTGACAATCCGTTCACAGCTAAGTGCTGATTATGGTCATACTACCTCTTTTTATCAAAGTTTCCCCAGTTACAAGCCAAATAATAATTATGGAGGTGCGCAGCGTAGCTCGTTTGATATGCTTAACCTGATGATTACAAATACGGCAAACTACCGTTTTATGTTGAATGATGTTCATTCATTCAATTTTATGGTTGGTCAGGAAGGTGAAAACTATCATTATGAAGGTTTCCAGTTAACTACTCGGGGACAGACAAATGATATTTTGACAAACTTAGCTTCAGGCTCAACTGCTTCATCATGGTCAGATCCTGTCACAGAATATTCTTTTCTCTCTTTCTTTGCCCGGGGCGAATACAATTATGATGACCGTTACTATGCTGATTTCTCGATTCGTGGGGATGGATCTTCACGTTTTGGTACCGATAACCATTGGGGAGCTTTCTGGTCAGTCGGTTTTATGTGGAACCTTCGTAAGGAGAAGTTCATGCAAAAATATGATTGGCTTACTAATGCGCAAATTGCGGTTAATACAGGTACATCCGGTAATTCTTCTATTAATAACTATGAGCATCTGGCTTTAGTTTCCGGTGGATATAAGTATGATAACGAATCAGGTATTGCAATTTCCCAGTTAGGAAATGAAGAATTGAGTTGGGAGTCTACATGGGCTACTAATGTGGCGTTGCATTTAGGTTTTATTGATCGTATCAATTTGGATGTGGAGTTTTATAATAAGAAAACGACCAATATGTTGATGGCGGTTCCTATTTCTTATACATCTACCGGTTTTGGGACCCGTTGGGATAATGTGGGAGCCATGCGGAATCGTGGTGTAGAAATTAATGTCGGCGCAGATGTACTCCGCATCAAAGACTTTAAATGGAATGTGAGTGCCAATGTATCCTATAATAAAAATGAAATAACCGAGCTCTATAATGGGGTGACAGAATATGTAGCTTCCGATACCGGTAGAATGGTTGCGGTAGGTCATCCGTTAGGAGAATTTTATCTGAACCGTTATGCGGGAGTTAATCCGATTAATGGAGATGCTTTATGGTATACCAAAGACGGTGAAATTACTACGGAATATAATGAAAGCGACAAGGTGATGCTGGGCAAAACACATGAAGCTCCCTGGCAAGGTGGTTTTGGTACTACACTTTCCTGGAAGGGATTTTCACTTTCCGCACAGTTCACATGGGTGGCTGATCGCTGGATGCTTAACAACGACAGAGTCTTTCAGGAGAGTAACGGACTGTTCAGTGCCTATAACCAGTCAAAACGTATGCTTTACGACCGATGGAAAAAACCGGGAGATGTGACTGATATTCCCCGTTATGGAGTAACTCCCCAACTGGATTCACGATTCCTTGAAGATGCATCTTTCCTGCGTCTAAAGAATTTGATGCTCAGCTATACGTTCCCACAGAAATGGTTGAAGCGGACTAGCTTTTTGAATAGTGCCCGTATTTATGCGCAGGGACAGAATTTGTTGACATTTACAAATTTCACGGGTATGGATCCGGAGTCTACGTCCAATGTGTATAAGGCCCAATATCCGATGTCACGTCAGTTCACATTCGGACTGGAAGTTTCATTCTAAAATAAATCAGTGATGATAAGAAAAATAAAATTATATATAGCTTTGGTTGCGGTATTGCTTTCGGCATCTTCCTGTCTTGACAAATATCCGCAAGATGCTATTCCGCAAGATGATGCTATTAAAACAGTGAGCGATGTGCGTCAAGCTTTGATCGGTATTTATGCGCAGTTTAAAAACAGCAGCCTATATAGCGGTTACTTGACCTTGTTGCCTGATATTCAGGCAGATCAGGTGTACGCTGTTAAAGGATATACGAATGTCTATGGTGATGTATGGCGTAATGAGATATTAGCTATCAATAAACAGGTGGAATATGTGTATGGTGGTTTGTATGCCGTTATCGGACGTTGTAATTTCGTTCTTGATAACATGGCTGCCGTAGAAGCGGCTACTTCCGATGACGAACAACTGGATAAGTTGGATAACTACAAGGGACATATTTATTTTGCCCGTGCGCTGGCTTATTCGGAACTGCTGAAGTGTTTCTGTAAAGCTTATGACAGTGATGAAGAGGCTGCCAATGAACTGGGAGTTGTATTACAGTCCAGTTACGTTAATCCGGGACCTGTAAAACGTGCTTCTTTAAAAGATTCCTATCAGTTTGTTTTGGATGATTTGGCTAAAGCTGCCGAATATCTGGCTGCGGATGATGATGATACTGCGGTTATCTATAATTCTGCATATTTCACGGTTGGTACAGTCAATGCTTTGTATGCTCGTATGTACCTGTATATGCAGAAGTGGGAGAAGGCCGTTGAGTATGCCACTAAAGTGATAGATAGTAAGAAGTATGCATTAGCTGATGCTACAAAGAACAGTTATTCGGTTACTTACAATGATTTTGCGTATATGTGGCAGTATGATAATTCTACTGAAATCATCTGGAAAGTAATGTTTGAGGTAAATTCCTATGGAGGCGCATTGGGTACCGTATTCCTCAATTATGATTATACATCTTATAAACCGGATTATGTACCGGCTAAATGGGTATTGGATGCCTATGCTAATGCTGATTTACGCTACAATGCCTATTTTGGTTCGGTAACAACCGGCTTCTCCCATGCGTTAACCTGGCCGCTTTTGATCAAATATATGGGTAATCAGGATTTTATAAGCCAAAGAGTATTATGTGTTTCCATGCCGAAGCCGTTTCGGTTGGCAGAGCAATATTTAATTCGTGCAGAGGCTTATTGCCGGATGGGAACAGCTTATTATGGAAAAGCCGGAATTGATATTTCTACTTTACGTATGGCTCGTTATTCTTCCTACGGTGGTTCTACCACACTAACAGAAGAGAACTGGTTTAAGACTGTCAGTGAAGAACGTATGAAAGAACTCTTTATGGAAGGTTTCCGCCTTAATGACTTGAAACGTTGGCATGAGGGATTTGAACGTAAAGAACAAACCTCGACTGTCTCTCCGGGCAATACGCTGAAGTTGGAGAAAGACGATCCGCGTTTTGTATGGCCTATCCCGCAACATGAGTTGGATGCTCCAGGTGTGGATTTAATGCCTAATGAAAGCAATAAATAATGTATAAAGATAATATAGAGAAACAATGAAACTATTAATAACAGGAATAGTAGCACTGATAACGCTGGCTGTCGGATTCTGGGGATGTAATGATCTCTCCCGAACGACTTACAGCGGTTCCGACTACGTGATGTTCTCCGATACATTATCTATGTATCCGGTGCAGGACAGCGAGAAATGGTTTGAAATTCCGGTAGTAGCTACAAATATATGCGATTATGACCGTTCTTTTGGCGTAGAAGTAGACGATAAGGCTAGTAATGCAATTGAAAAAAAGCAATATGTGGTTGAATCAAATACGGTAACCATTAAAGCAGGGGAACGGGTAGCAAAGTTCCGGATGAAAGGTGTTTATGAGAATATAGGTAAAACCGACTCTTTATCGGTTACGTTCAATTTGCTTGCGAAAGATGAAAATATATGGGATTTGTACGGTACACGTACTCGTGTTCAAATGCAAAAAGCATGTCCTTTCGAACTTAGTACATTTGAAGGCTATTGTCTATTGACTTCTTCTTTCTTTAGTGCATATATGACGAATACAGAACATCGATTATTACAAGCGGAAAGAGACAAGGCTGAAGATAATACTATCATATTACATGATTTCTTCTATAAGAATTATGATCTTAAAATTAAGTATGATCCTTCCGATCCGTTAAAACCATTTGTAGAGTTTGATGAACAAATTATAGGTAGTACAGCAGAAGCTTTCGGAACTATTTATGGCAATGGAAAACTAATGTGTGATCAGCCTGTAGCATACGATTCTTATTACAATGTATGCCAGAAATTTGTAATCCTATATACAACTATTTATGTGGTGGGTAAAGGTACGGTAGGTACTTATGTGAATATTTTGGAGTGGATTAGTGATGAAGAAGCGGAGCAGTATAAAAAAGAGGAAGGACTCTAAACTATAATCGGAAATAAATATGAAAGATATAATAAAATATTATTTGCAATTGATTGTGTTGGCGTTCTGTCTCTTCACGTCTGCTTGTAGTGATGATGATGAGACTGCAACACCTGTGTTCCCGGATTTACAGAAAATAGAATGTGAAGTCGGGGATGTCAAGACGCTGACTTTTAAAGCTATTGATAACTGGATATTGACTTCTTCGTCGTTGTGGTGCTATTTTGAACAGGAGGGTGAACAGACCTTCACTTGTTCAGGTGGTGCTGGCGAACAGACTGTCACCATTCATATTAGTGATGATGCTACGGAACTGATGAAATCCTATAAGGCGGAACTGACAATGACGATGGCGGGAAGTCGGCAGGTAATAGCAGAAGTAACGCGTCTGTCTATTGGTTATGAAGTTCGGGCTTTCAATGCGGATAAATCTGTAATGTATACAGAGGAAAATCCCTTTGTGATCAATTTCGATGGAACTGACATATTAGTGTTGGATGCCAATGAAGATTGGGTGTTGAAAGATAAACCTGAATGGATGGAGTTCAATCGCAGTAGCGAAGTTATATCCGGTAGGGCAGGAGATAATGTCAAGATGACCCCGCAGATGATAACGCAATATAAAAAGAATGAAATTACCGGCTTTTTGACAACTGAAAGTAGAAGTGGAGCCATTGCAAAAGTTCCTGTGAAGTATGAAGGCATCCCTGCTGATAGGATTATTGGTACTCTGACAGGTAATATAGAGGCTTCGGCTGATGGAGAAAGTTATACTGTAGGGAATGATAGCTATGATTCGGAAGGAGTTCCTGTGACGGTAATGGCTAAGAATGATGAATATACTTTGGTTTGTGTAGAATATCTGGAAGAACGGAATATGATGTGGGAGTATGAATACACCTATAAAATAATAGAAGGTGGTTCTGATCGTTGGCTTTGGGTAGATAATGATAAAAAAGGGAGTCTCAAAATAGCCGTAAGCCGGAATTCTTCGGAAAAAAGAAATGCCTATGTCTTAGCATTTCCTAATAGTGTATATGCTGAAATTAAGGACCAATTGTCCGATCTTGTTTTGCTTAAAACGGGTATTCCGCAAGCCTATGATGAAAATATTATAGCTAATGTGCTGCAAGCGGAAGATGCGAGTGCTTCTATGGGATTTGTGTTGAAGAATGGTGATGGTGGAGCATTGACCAATGTGACATTAACTTCTTATGCAGATAATGTTGGAGAAGAGCAAGCGATGGAGAAATATGGTACGAAGAATGTATGGATTGCATCATTGCCGTTGGGAATTAGTTTTGATCCTTTAATAATTGCTCCAAAAGGAATCACAATGACACATTATTTAATGGCTGTCAATTTCATAGATGGCTATAAATGGAATGGCATAGAAAAAGAAGAACCTTTTGTGGATGTGACTATTCATGGAATTGGTCCCGATGTAAATGGTGAAAAGGATATGGAATTGTCATTTATGGATTCTAGTGGAGAAGTTTATGCTGTATTAATAATATCCAAACGATATGAAGATTAATAGAATGATTTTATGAAAACAAAGATATTATTTATAAGAATGTTTGTCCTTTCCTGTATACTGTTTATTCTAGGGTTTACAGTAGGAAGTTGCTCTGACGACGATGATGCTGTGCTTCAGGCAGGATATGGATATGCTCAGTTCAAACTCTATAAGAGTGGGTTGGCAGAAACGAAAAAAACGCGTGCCAGTACGAATGAACTGAACTATTTGCGCGATGCGCAAAAAATGAAGATTGTACTCATCAATCAGGACGATGGTACTGAAGTTGTGCAGACTGTGGGTCTGGAGGCGATGGGAGATGATAGTGAATTTGGCCTGCGAAGTGAAAAACTTCAGTTGATGGCCGGAACCTACCAGATTGTTGGTTTCTACCTATTTAAAGCAGATGGAACAGCACAGGAATTGAAACAAATTCTTTCCGGAGAACCGTATGAAAAGACGATTATCACGGTGATCAATGGTGGATTGGCTGTACAAGATATACATGTGAAAGTCGTGAATCGAGGTATAGTGAAATTTACCGTGACTAAGAATTTTCTACCATCTACTCGTGCGACATTGGGAGAGGATTATCTGTTCTCTGATATTAAATATATTAATGTAACAGTACAGGAGCAATTTACAAAAAAGGATACGACTTTTAGTAATGTTAGTGTAGAATATACGGAGAAACTGGACGGCAATGGAACAAAAATATCCGTGGCCGTCAGTGATTCACTTTTCCGACTTCCTGCAGGTAAGTATAAAGTCAAGAATTATACGACCATTAAGAAAAACAAAAGTTCTTTGGAGTATGGAGAGGTGAATGGGGCTGATTTTGAAGTTTCGGATAATGTGACTACTGAAGTTAAAATTCCAGTTAATTTCAGTAAAACTACTGGCAGTATTAAAGATTATCTGATTCTGAAAGAAATTTGGGAAGCCCTGAAAGGTCCGGCTATTCCTGAAAAGAATCAAAAGGGATGGAGTTATTCCGGTGTTACATATCCTTTAGGAACTAACTGGGATTTTAATAAAGATATTGATTTATGGGGAGAGCAACCTGGCGTAGGATTGGATGAGAAAGGACGTGTCATAGGTCTTACTATTGGTGCGTTCGGTCCTGAAGGCGATATTCCAGCATCCTTAGGAGAATTGACGGAACTTAGAACATTGTCATTAGGTAATCACTCCGAACAAGTGGGTGATAATATTATTGAGAAAACAATAGGAACTGAACTGACTGAAGTACAGAAGAACTCTGTACGAAATGATTTTTATAATAAGTTCGTAAAAAAGGATATGGCATCATATTTCTCTGAACCTATACAAGCTGCGCTGAAATGGCAGAAAGAGGGGATACCTAGTCGTTTTTCACAGGCTGATGTAAAGAGCGAAGCCAGTCGTCCTTCTTTGAAGGATGTGCCGGTTAATCGGTTGACAAATGGAATACATAGAATTCCTGCTTCTATAGGAAATCTGGTAAATTTGCAATACTTATACATTGCCAATGGCAAATTTGAGGGATTTGAACCGGGTACTAATCTTAGCAAATTAGAAAATCTGACAGACCTTGAAATTTACAATTGTCCGTCAATGAAAAAACTTCCAGAGGAATTGCAACAATTACCTAACCTTCAATCATTCAATTTGGCGAGCAATCCGAATTTGGGAGATTTTCATGAGGATTTGGGCGAGTTTGTAGCTAGTGAAAATATAAGTAAGACATTACAAATATTTTATTTGACCTACAATAATCTGACTGTCTTACCGGATATGTCGATGGTGAAAAAACTGGGTAAACTGGATTGTGCATACAATAAGATTAAAAAGATTGAGAAAGCTTTCGGTAGCGATGTGGTCTTAGTGCAATTGTCAATGGATTATAATCAAATAGAAGAATTGCCGCGTGATGGAAGTGGAAGCTTCTGCGGATATGCAGATGTGGAGTCTTTCTCTTTTGCACATAATAAATTGAAAAAATTCCCGAATATATTTAGTTCACAATCTATATATGTAATGTCTTCGGTTAATTTCTCATTCAATGAGATAGATGGATTTGAAGGTGAGGAAGACGGTACATTTAAGGGCGTGAATGCTAATACGATTGCCTTAGGTGGTAATAAACTGAAAAAATTCCCGGATATACTATTCAAAACAAATTCTCAAGTGTCTGTTTTAGGATTGAACGGTAACGGTATAGAGGAGATTCCGAAAGGTACGTTTAGTGCTTCAAAATATTCTTATATGATGAAAACGCTGGACCTGACTTATAATAAGTTGTCGAAGTTGCCGGATGATTTCAACGGAAAGAACATGCCTTTCCTTTATGGAGTAGATATAAGTAACAACCGTTTTACGGAAGTTCCTACAGGTCCGATGGATGCAGCTACATTGACTGTTTACGCTGTCCGTAGCCAGCGCGATGAGAACGGTAATCGTTTGTTGAGAAAATGGCCGTCTAATATATCTTTATGTCCGAGTTTGCGGCAGTTCTGCATTGGTGGAAATGATTTGCGAAAGATTACTGATACGATTTCCCCGTATGTTATCGTTTTTGAGATAAAGGATAATCCAAATATCTCTCTTAATCTTTCCAATGTCTGCAATATGATTAAGGCAGGAGCGTATCTCCTTATCTATGATCCGGAACAGGATATTCGCGGATGTGATTATTTGAAAAATTAAATGGATAAATAATAAAAAAGAATCTATATGAAACCATTGTTTAATATATATTTATGCCTCTTTGCAAGTTTGCTTTTTATTGCAGCTTGTAATGATTCGGATGAAGAGGGGATTACTGGTTTCACCATTGACACTCAAGAAGTTACATTAGGTGCTACTGGAGGAATGGAGCCGGTAAAAGTGGCTTCAGGTACCAAATGGGTGGCAAAGGTAGACAAACCTTGGGTGAAGGTGATGCCCGCTAATGGTGTAGGAAGTACTAATTGTGAAATTGTAGTAGACTCTACGCTTTCTAATGACGTGCGACATGCTGTCGTGACATTTGTACCGGAAGGACAACCGAAACAGGAATTGAAAATACATCAGACCGGATATGGAAAGATGATTGGACTGGATAAATATGAAGTGGAAGTGCCCAATATGGGGAATGCAGATAAAAGATATTTTGATATATCAGTGACTACAAATGTCGAGTTTAAGGTTGATTATCCTTTGATAGGCTCTTGGGTAACTACTACTAAAAGAAATCCTGATATTTCATTGGATTATGGAGCTCGTCCCCGTACTATCAAGATGCGATTCAAGTGGGAGATGAATACAGACCCCCAAGAAAGAATTGCTTCTATAAAATTTCTTCCAGTGAACGAAGCTGATGAATTGGAGAAAGAAGTGACCTTGACGGTAAAGCAGGAAGCCGCACCGGAAATAACGGATGATAGAAGAGGAGATTCTATTGCTATTGTTATTGCAAGTACAAAATTGCGCTCAATGACTAACTGGGATGCTAGTGAACGTCTTGACTATTGGTTGGGGGTAACCGTTTGGGAAAAGACAGATAAAGGTGTAACACCCGAGCAGCTGGGACGTGTACGTTCCGTTGAATTCAGGATGCTGAATACAAAAGAAGAGTTACCTGCTGAAATCGGTAAAATTAAATATCTGGAAACGTTGGTTGTTTATGGTAACACGAACACTATGTTGCTCCCTTCTCCTTATCGGATTGGAAATGCATTGGCAGGATTAAAATATCTAAGGAATCTGACAATAAGTGCACTAGGTATTACAACAATCTCGAAAACAGAATTGGAAAGCTCGCGTAAAGACTTGATCACCTTGGATTTGAGTGGAAATAATTTCACGACTATTCCGTATGATTTGACTCCTGCTAATTTCCCGGGACTGCTCAATTTAAGTTTAACAGGTAATCGCCGTTATAGTACAATTACAGATTTAAGTACTGAAACGCGTGACAATCCAGGGTTATGTATAGATGCTTCTTCTTCTACATTAAAAAATTTATTGAAGTGGAAAAATCTGAAATCTTTATCATTATCTTATAATTTGATTTATGGTAAACTCCCAACATTTATTAATAGCTATAATGGTAGTCCTGAATATGGTGTATCTACTTACACAGATGAGGATATCCAGCAAAACGATACATTAATGAGTGCCAGCGAGGAGGTGAAAGCAAAACTAAAAACAATTCCGAATATTCTGCCTAATGCCGAACATTTCTCTATTAACTTGAATTTCTTGACTGGTGATGATTTGCCGGATTGGTTACTCTATCATCCACGTTTTGCGCGTTTTGATCCATTTACCTTGATTTATACGCAAGATTCAGGTAAAGATAAGAGTGGCAATATTCCTGGTTTTAAGAATGAACCGTCAAATTTGGAATGGTTCTATGAACGTTATCCGAAAGCCAGACCTACATTAACAGATAATTGATTTTTTGATTATGAAAAGAATATATTTAATTCTAATAGCCGCTGTAGCGATCACTTTTGCATCTTGTTCCGATCAGGATATGGATGCTGTGAAACCTGATACAGGACAGGGAGCTCCTATCATAGATTTACCCGAAGGAGCTACTCAGGGTAAAATTTTGGTAAAATTTAAACCGGAAGCGGCATCCTTTTTGGATGCTGCTACTACCCGCTCTATCGGAGGTGCTTTGACCCGTTCGGGAATTTCGGATATGGATGCAGTTCTGCAGCGAATCGGTATTTCTGAACTGGAACGTATTTTTCCGGTGGACAGTCGTACGGAAGAACGTACTCGCAAAGCGGGATTGAATCTTTGGTATATTATCCATTTTGCTGAAGATACGGATTTGGAGCAGGTAGCCAAGGACTTGTCACAAGTGGCGGATGTAGCAAAAGTCCAGTTCACTCGTGCTATTCAGCGTTCTTATGATCCGAATGTACGGGCAACTGTGCTCACCAAGCAGGCAATGACCCGTGTGGTGCATACAACTCGTGCTGTGAATACCGATGCGAACGATCCTTTTTTTAATCTACAATGGGGATGTAAGAATGATGGTTCTATTCTTCAGAATGGAGAAAAAAATGATAAAGGAGATAATGTAGTACCTGCTGTAATGGGTGTTGATGTAAATTGTGGGGAAGCCTGGAAGCTTTGTACGGGTAATCCTTCCATTGTTGTTGCTGTGCTTGATGAAGGTGTGATGTACGACCATCCTGACTTGGAAGGAAATATATGGGTGAATGAGGATGAAACATTTGCTTCAAAGGAAGATGCTGATGGAAATGGTTATGCCGGTGACCGCTATGGCTACAACTTCACAGATGATAAAGGCTATATCTCTTATGACGACCCGAATGATACCGGACATGGGACTCATGTGGCCGGGATTATCAGTGCAGTGAGGAATAATGGTGAAGGTATTAGTGGCATTGCAGGAGGGGATAAAGCCAATAATAGAGGTGGTGTAAAAATCATGAGTTGTCAGGTCTTTTCCGGTTCTAAAGGATGTGACTTGTATCAGGAAGCGAAAGCTGTGAAATATGCAGCAGATAACGGTGCCGTTATTTTGCAGTGTAGTTGGGGATATAATTCGGGGCTTTCCAATCCTATTAGTGGGTATACCCCGGGGTTTACTTCTGATAAAGATTGGGTCGATGCTGCTCCGTTGGAAAAAGAAGCCTTCGATTATTTTCTTCATAATGCCGGTTCGCCAAACGATGTCATAGACGGAGGTATCATTGTATTTGCCGCAGGTAATGAATATGCAGCTATGGCCGGATATCCGGGAGCTTATCCTGATTATATATCTGTAGCCGCTTTGGCTGCCGACGGGACTCCTTCCTGTTACTCCAACTATGCGATGGGCGTTTCTATTGCAGCTCCGGGTGGTGACAGTGATTATCATCAGAGCTCGAAAGGAAAAATATATTCCACATTACCTCCTTCTGCCAATGAAGATGGTGGGGAAAATTCTCATTACGGATATATGGAAGGAACATCGCAGGCTTGTCCACATATTTCGGGAGTAGCGGCATTGGGACTTTCTTATGCAGCTGAATTACATCGTCATTTCCGTGCAGATGAATTCCGTAAAATGATATTGGAGTCTGTCAATCCGGTGGAACCCTATTTTAAAGAAACGAAAGTTTATTGGTACACAAATGCTTCGTTCGGACAAATAGCTGCCGGACAAATGGAGCCTGCCGCTTATGCGGGCAATATGGGAACAGGGTTGATTGATGCCTATAAGCTGTTGAAAGCAGTTGAAGGAGGTGGTGTGGAGATGACTGTACCTAATATGTATGTGGCCGTCGAAGCTACAAGTAAAATCAATTATTCCCGTTATTTCAAAAATGGAGAGAATATGACCTTTACCTGTACAGTTGATGATAACTCAATTGCTACCCTTACGACAGAGAACAACATTACTTTCACTTTGAAAGGCTTGAAAGTTGGTTCTACAAAAGCTACAGTCAAGGCGAGTGACGGCACCAAGCAAGATTTTTTCATCACTGTTCGTAAGAACGATAGTTGGATGTAAACTCTATTATGAAACGATATCTTGCCGAAACCATCGAACTTGGGCTGTTCCTTCTTATTTACCTGTTTCCTGTGCATAGCTTTGCGCAGGAAACAGTCGAACAAGTCTTGCAGTTTGAACATACAGTAATGAATATAGGAACTTTATCAGAAGACGATGATCCGGCAATGTATCATTTTAAATATCATAATGTAAGCAAGAAGCCTATATACCTTTCCAAGTTAACTACTTCCTGTGGTTGTACGGTAGCCAAATATGATAAAAAGGTAGTGCAACCGGGAGAGCAGGGAGAAATCATATTGGTCTTTCATCCAATGGATCAGGCTGGTGATTTGTATAGGGAAGCGTTTGTTTATACCGATCTTTCGAAGGAGCATCCTACAGCTAAGTTGGCACTCGTCGGTAAGGTATTGCCTACCGCTGACCGATGGAGGGACTATCCTGTATATATAGGGAACACATTACGGCTGAAAAGAAAGGATTGGCAAGTCAGGATACTTTCCCGAGAAGGGAGGCAAGTGGAAAGATTTGTATGCGTTAATACAGGGAAACAGCCTTTGAGGTTATCAGCCTTGTTGTTACCGGAATACATTCACTTCCATACAGAACCGGAAATTATTTCTCCGGGAATAGAAGCTGATATGGTTCTTTCTATTGATAAGGGCTTACTACCTCAAAAGAATGAAATTACATTTCATTTTATGTTGGATGGTATTCCTGTCCGGCCTTGCGAAAGGAGAATACAGGTGAAACTATTGTTACAATAATAATTATTATAAAATATGTATATGAAAAATATATTCAAAATGATGTTACTGCTCACTATGGCATTATTTATGTCATGTGGAGACGACGATGAAGTGAAGCTTCCTGATACGAAGGATGTAAATTATGCGAATATTGCAGGGACTTGGCGATTGAGTGAATGGAATGGAGAAAAGATAGACGGTGATACACGATACTATTATATCAAGTTTGACCGGAAAGAGAAAGACGGAAAACGTTCTTATACCATTTATACAAACCTCAACAGTGCTACGTCCCAGCAAATTCCCGGCTCCTTTACTCTGAATAAAGAGGAGGATTACGGAGATGTTATTAGCGGTACTTATTATTACCAGCTTGATACGGACGATGAATGGGAATATTCATATATCGTTTCGGGGTTAACTGATATTTCAATGGTATGGACTGCTAAAGAGGATATGGGGGAAATAAAAGTTTATACTCGATGTGAGGATATACCATCAGATATCTTAACCGGAACACGAACTTCATTCTAATCTTGATACTTTTAGTATCTTTTATAATAAAACCGTTTAAGTCAGTTTCTTGCACTTAAACGGTTTTGTTTTTGTATTAATCTTCAGTAGTACAGATTATATATAAAAAAACGAAGATTTATTTGGAAATAATATTGAAACTCTTTATCTTTGCATTGAATTTATAATTGTAATGAATACAACTTTGAAAGAAAGGGAAGATAATGAAGCCATACGATCGATTATTAGAACATAATATCAAGCCGTCCATGCAGCGTATCGCTATCATGGAATATCTGATGGATAATCCGATTCATCCATCAGCTGATGATATATATACTGCACTATCTCCCTCGATGCCGACACTTTCAAAAACTACGGTTTATAATACATTGAAATTGTTTTCGGAGCAAGGAGCAGCCTTGATGCTTACAATTGATGAGAAGAATACGAACTTTGACGCAGATACTTCCGTACATTCTCATTTTTTGTGCAAGCGTTGTGGACACATTTATGATCTGAAATGCCCGGAAGCCATAAAGAAAGTGGAGAATATAGACATGGATGGTCACCAGGTATCAGAAGTTCATTATTATTATAAAGGTATTTGCAAGAATTGCTTAAGTAAAGATAAAGAAACACGTATTGACTAATTAATTTAAAATTGAGAAGAAAATGAAAAAATTTAGATGTACTGTATGCGGTTACGTTCATGAAGGTGACGCAGCTCCTGAAAAATGCCCATTGTGTAAAGCTCCTGCCAGCAAATTCGTAGAAGTTGTTGAGGTAGAAGGTGGCGCATTGTCTTTTGCTGACGAACACGTTATTGGTGTGGCAAAAGGTTGTGACGAAGAAATGATTAAGGACCTGAACAATCACTTCATGGGAGAATGTACTGAAGTTGGTATGTATTTGGCTATGAGCCGTCAGGCAGACCGTGAAGGTTATCCTGAAGTAGCTGAAGCTTTCAAACGTTACGCTTGGGAAGAAGCTGAACATGCTGCTAAGTTTGCGGAATTGTTGGGCGACTGCGTATGGGATACTAAAACGAACCTGCAGAAACGTAAAGATGCTGAACAAGGTGCATGCGAAGACAAAAAACGTATCGCAACTCGTGCTAAAGCTCTGAATCTGGATGCTATCCATGACACTGTACACGAAATGTGCAAAGACGAAGCTCGTCACGGTAAAGGTTTTGAAGGATTGTACAACCGTTATTTCGGTGATAAGAAATAATTAAGCCTAATAAACTCTTAAAAGGTCTGCATTCTGCAACGAATACAGACCTTTTTTATTTATATTTGTCTATCAATTTTTAAATACCACAGTTATGAGAAAAGTACAACTATTGTTAGTTTGTTTAATGCTTTCGGTGGCTGCTTTTGCTGCTGACAAAGTGATTAAATTGCCGAAGCCTAATTTAAACCGTACCGGTGCGGTGATGAAGGCATTGTCTGAACGACATTCAACTCGCGAGTATGCTTCTAAATCATTGAGTCTGTCGGATCTGTCTGATTTGTTATGGGCTGCTAATGGGATAAACCGTAAGGAATCCGGAATGAGAACAGCTCCGTCGGCGTTGAATAAGCAGGATGTGGATGTATATGTAGTATTACCTGAAGGAAGTTATCTGTATGATGCTAAAAATCATCAGTTGACTCTGGTTGCTGAAGGAGATCATCGTGGAGCAGTAGCCGGTGGACAGGCATTTGTGAAAACAGCTCCGGTGTCCTTGGTGTTAATCAGTGATCTTTCCAGATTTGGAGATGCGAAGAGTGCACGCAGCCAGTTGATGGGGGCTATGGATTCCGGCATCGTTTCTCAAAATATTTCAATATTCTGTTCCGCTGCTAACATAGCAACAGTGCCACGCGCTTCGATGGACAATGAACAATTGAAGAAAGTTTTGAAATTGAAAGATAGCCAAATGCCAATGATGAATCATCCTGTGGGATACTTCAAATAAGGATTGGCAAGATATACAAAAGAGTGACGGTATCCCGCAAGGATACCGTCACTCTTTTCCTATTATAGCGTTACTATCCCGACCGGATAGCGTCACTATATTTTCTTCTTTACTTCAAGAGAAATTCATCAATCGCTTTTTTGTAAGTTGCCTTGTCAGCAGCTCCACGGAAAAGCTGTGGATCTCCTTTCATGGGAATGAATACAAACAATGGAATACTTGTTGCATTAAATAAAGCTGCCAGTTCTTTTTGTTTATCTACATTGACTTTGTAGATGACAATTTTTCCGGCATATTCCTTTGCCAATTCTTTCATGATAGGAGCTGTCTGGCGACATGGTCCGCACCAATCTGCATATAAGTCGATGATGGCGGGCTTATTACCTTTATAATTCCACTCCTTTGATTTCTCATAATCGAAGACGTCTTTCAGAAACATTTCTTTGTCCATTACGACGACTTCACCGTTACCTGTTACCTCTTTTTTACCTTGATTAGTTTCCCTACTGTCATTGAATGCGTATACAATTACGCTTGCCATGACGAGGGCTACCATTACTAATACTTTCTTCATTCGTTATTATTATCTTTTTATGTATAATGCTTCTCGATAACCCCTTGCAGTTCGCTACTATGGATTACGCCGGAATGTCTCCAGACAGCCTCTCCATTCTTGAACAGTATAAAGGTTGGTACAGCTTGTATGCGATATTTAGTAGCCAGGTCTTCATGCTGGTCAACGTCTATCTTTGCAATACGTGCTTTATCTCCCACAATAAGTTTTAGTTCTTCTAAAACCGGTTTCATTGCTTTGCAAGGTCCACACCATTCTGCAAAGAAATCAACTAAAACGGGCACTGGTGACTGTATTAAATCTTCAAATTTTTCCATAATCTTTTCTTTCTTAGAGTTAAAAAGCAGTCTTTGAAGACCGCAAATATAATTTCTATTTTATTATATAACGAGAAAAAGCTGATTTTGTTCATGAAATAGTAATCATAGAGTCATCATCTTGTAATGTGAAAGAGGGAATTTTGCGTATCTAAAAATAATGGAACTATGAAATTTTTATTTATTGTTCAAGGTGAGGGGAGAGGGCATTTTACACAGGCAATCACTCTCGAAGAAATGTTATTGCGCAATGGGCATGAAGTAGTGGAAGTCTTAGTCGGGAAAAGCTCGACACGTACTTTGCCGGGATTTTTCAATCGGAGTATTCATGCACCGGTGAAGCGATTCATTAGTCCGAACTTTCTGCCTACGGCAGATAATAAACGGGCGAACCTGACGAAAAGCTTTGCATACAATTTATTAAGATTACCGGAGTATCTTCGTAGCATGTATTATATAAATCAGCGGATCAGGGAGACAGGGGCGGAAGTTGTCATCAACTTCTACGAGCTTTTAACCGGACTTACCTATGCACTCTTCCGTCCCTCCGTTCCGTATATTTGTGTTGGGCATCAGTATCTGTTTTTACATCGTGATTTCGAGTTTCCGGATAAAAATTCGTGCCAGTTATGGATGCTGCGTTTCTTTACCCGGATGACCGCTCTAAGATCTTCGAAGAAACTGGCTTTGTCTTTCCTGGAAATGGAACAGGATGATATGAATCAAATAGTGACCGTTCCTCCATTGATTCGTCAGGAAGTGACCGCTATCCGTCCGGAAAAGGGTGATTATATTCATGGATATATGGTTAATTCCGGGTTTGCTGATAGCGTGGAGAGTTTTCATGCGAAACATCCGGAAGTTCCTTTAACTTTTTTCTGGGATAGATCGGATGCTGAAGAGGTGACACGGATTGACGAAACATTGAGTTTCCATCAAATAGATGATGTGAAGTTTCTTAATGCTATGGCGGGTTGTAAGGCTTATGCCAGTACGGCAGGCTTCGAGTCTATTTGCGAAGCAATGTATCTTGGAAAACCTGTATTAATGGTTCCAGCACATATTGAACAAGACTGCAATGCCTATGATGCAATGAAAGCGGGGGCAGGAATAATCAGTGATTCCTTTGATTTGCAGCCGTTGCTTCGTTTTGCAGGAGAATATACTCCGAACCGTCATTTCGTTTATTGGGTTCGTAGCTGTGAACGTCGGATGATCCGTGAACTGGAGAAACTGGCAGCTTCACATTCAGAAATAACTTCAATACCAACATTCACTAATTATTTACCAATATGAAACTAAACAGAACGGATTATGTGCTTGAACGCGCATCAGATGGTGGCTACTATGTCTGGTTGACTGTAAATATGCAATGTAATGCTTATGGGGAATCTCCTGAAGAAGCAGTTCAGAATTTACAGAATATAATGAATGAGATGATTGACGAGATGTATATGGTGGAAGAGTTTATATAAATTGAAAATAGAGAATTAAAAATTGAGAAATATAATGCCAGATGGCATAACTTTTATTTCTCAATTTTTAATTCTCAACTCTCAACTTACTCAATGCTAAGTTCGTCGATGATATGAGAGGCTCCTGCGTATTTATCGATGATAAACAAGGTATAGCGGATGTCAACACAAGCGGCTCGCTGCGATGAAGGACGGAAAGCAATGTCTCCTGTTAAGCCTTCAAAGTTGCGGTCGAAAGCAGTTCCAACCAGCTGACCTTTGCTGTTAAATACCGGACTGCCGGAGTTTCCTCCTGTATTATCGGTGTTTACGATAAAGCAGACAGGCATTTCACCGTTTTTGCCATAACGTCCATAATCCTGGGAGTTATATAGCTCTTTTAGTTTTTGAGGCACTACGAATTCCCAGTTTCCCTGATCTTCTTTTTCCATCACACCTTTGAGGGTGGTATGAGCATCATATACCACACCGTCAGCCGGTTCATAAGAAAGCACCTGGCCGTATGTCAATCGTAAAGTAGAGTTCGCATCCGGATAAATCGGCGTTCCTTTTTCCTGTCTCATGTCCATCATGCCTTTCACCCATACTTTATGAGCTGCGTCATAGTTCTGATTGGCTTCTTTCATGGCAATGGCTGTTTTCAGAATTCCGTCGGTAACAGAATATTTGAATAATACCATCCAGTCATATCCTATTTTATACAAACTTGGTTTCTTGATAAACTTCTCAAAGTTTTTAGGATTGCCGAAAATGGAATGTTCGAAACAGGCATCAACGAAGGCGTCAATACTTCCCTTGAAACGAGAATTGATGATTTCGAAGATGTTGATTCGTTGTTCTGCAGGAATGTAGTTGGCATAAGTCTTCAGCATTTCTTTCGCTACCATCCGTTCCACGTCGGGGAAAGGGACAGAAGCAAAATACTTATCACCTTCTTTCTTCAGTTTTAGTTTTGCTTCTTTTATCTGCTCTTTATCTTTCGATTTCAGAGCGGTAACCAATTCTGTCGTGGAAGGGATACGCATAAAATCAAGGGCGGTGACCAATGCTTCATTGATAGCCTGCTGATGATATAGCGCATCGCGTCGGTGAGATACAATAGAGCGAATCTCATCAAAGGCTTTCTGATACGAATCATCTCCCTTTTCACGGCCGCGGGCTAATAGTTCTTCTTGCTGTGCACGTTTGGTATCCAGTACATTGAGGCGTATCAGTCCTTCATTCATGCCGATTGCATTTTTCCAATAATTGGCCGAAGAAGCATATTTGCTTGCATAATGAATACGCACTGCCGGATCTTTCAGCATTTGCTCCATAAGTACTTTCTGACGGGCTCCGCGTACATGCTGGCGCATGAAATTGGTCGTTTGCATCCGTTCTTCCACTTCGTCGGCAATCATATACCGCCAGTTACGTCCGGGGAATCCCATGACAAAGGTGAAATCTCCTTCCTGAACTCCGGCGAGGCTGATCTTCAGATGTTTTTTCACTTGCAGAGGAACGTTGTCTTTAGAATATTCTGCCGGTTTTCCATTCTTGTCCGCGTAAATACGGAAGAGAGAAAAGTCGCCTGTGTGACGAGGCCACATCCAGTTGTCGGTATCAGCTCCGAATTTACCGATGGAAGAAGGAGGAGCCCCTACCATACGAATATCACTGTATACTGTTTTGATGAACAGATAATATTTGTTTCCTCCATAAAAAGCCTTGAGCTCCAACTTTGTTGCAGGAGTTATTTCTATATTCTCGGCTTTGGCAAAACGTTCTGCTACGTTGCCAAGATAACTTGGAGATAGATAATTAACACCATCCGGGTCCGGATCTTTTTTCAGTTGTTCGTTGACGTAATCCGTCACATCGAGAATCCGGTCGATAAAAGTGACGGTCAATCCCGGAGTAGGGAGTTCCGCATCACGGTTCATAGCCCAGAAACCATCTGTCAGATAGTCATGTTCTACATTACTATGTTGCTGGATAGCTCCATAACCACAGTGATGGTTAGTCAGTACCAGTCCTTCGGAAGAGATAACTTCTCCCGTACATCCTCCTCCGAAGTGTACAACAGCGTCTTTTAGAGAAAGGCCATTTGCGTTGTATACTTCCTCTATCGGAATTTCGAGACCAAGTTCGCGCATGGCAACAGCGTTCTGTGCTTTCAGATCGGTTAGCATCCACATGCCTTCGTCGGCGTGGATGCTAAGAGTTGCCAGTGAAAATAGGACAAATAGGATTTGTTTTCTCATTTATTCTACGATTGTCATTTCATTGATTAGGTGTCCGCAGTTTCCTAACTTTTCCAAAATGAACAGGACATAACGGATATCCAGGTTAATACAACGTTGTAGGTTGTTGTCGAAGTTGATGTCACCGCTTAATGATTCCCAGTTGCCATCAAAAGCGCAACCGATCAGTTCTCCGTTTTCATTCAGTACCGGGCTGCCGGAGTTACCACCGGTGATGTCGTTGGTCGACAGGAAGCAGACAGGCATATCACCATTTGGCAAAGCATAGCGGCCATAATCTTTCTTTTCGATCAGTTCTTTCAGTTTGGCAGGTACAACGAATTCACGGTCTTCCGGATTTTCTTTTTCAAGAATACCTTTAGTGGTTGTATAGTAGTTGTAGTGTACGCCGTCTTTCGGATCATAAGGTTTCACGTTACCATAGGTCAGACGAATGGTAAAGTTTGCATCCGGATAAGAAGGTACAGGCAACTTCATTTCACCTAGACCACGGATATAAGTTTTGTGCAGCAAAGCTAGTTCCTGATCCATATCCTTGAGCTGGGAAGCCAGTGTATCCATCAAGTCGTATTTAGACTGGCAGTATTGTAGTGCCAGATCATTGTCAATCGCTTTCACTGAAGGCTTCTTTGTAAACTTCTCGAAGTTTGCCCGGTTGGCAAAAATAGAGTTGTCATACATATCATCAACGAATTTGTTATAATCGCCTTTATATTTCTGCTCAATAACCTTATAAATAGAAGGACGTTGGTTTGCCGGAATCATTTCAGCATATAAGGGGAACAAGGCTTTCGCTACCTTGCGGTCTACTTCATGATCGTAATCTTTGTTATGGATGCTTTCGTAAGTGCTTTCCAAGGCTTTCATGCGTGCTTCGATTACAGAATCGTTTTTCTCAAGCAATGCTTCGCGTGTTTTAGTCAACATCACATTGCCAAATTCGATAGCTCCGAAGAAAGTCTCTCTCAAACAGGTGTACTGATAGTTGAGAGGAGTTGTCTTAGCTACCAGGTCATCAATGTTCTTCACTACCGCTGCATATTCAGCATTGTTTTGTGCTTTTGCAAACTCTGCGAATTTGGCTTCTTGTGCAGCTTTTGTTCCCAATACATCATTATCGATGATGGCCTTATTCATGCCGATGGAGTTTTTCCAATAGTTGCTGGAACCCGCATACTTGTTAGCATATTGAATACGGATTTTGTCACTGGCATTCATTACCTCTTTCAGGACAGCCAAACGTGCACCACGAATACGGATACGTGGATCGTTTTCCGATTCCATACGTTCTTTTACTTCTGATACAGTCAGGTAGCGGCTCGTACTTCCGGGGAATCCCATAATCATTGCATAATCTCCTTCTTTCAATCCTTTGATAGAGATAGACAAATGTTTCTTGGTTTTCAGTGGGACGTTGCTCTCGCTGTATTCTGCCGGTTCACCATTTGCATCTGCATAAATACGGAACATGGAAAAGTCGCCGGTATGACGCGGCCACATCCAGTTGTCTGTTTCACCACCAAACTTACCGATAGAAGAGGGTGGAGCGGCTACCATACGTACATCCGGATATATTTTCTTATAGAAAAGATAGAATTTATTTCCGGCATAGAACGGAAGAGCTTGCGGAACAATTCCCTTTTTGTCTGCCAGGTCACTTTTAAAATAAAGATCATGAGCCAGCTTTTGAAGGAATATATTGCTGAATGATTCGGATTCGGTGATTTCTTTCGCCGCAATCTTGGCATTGACAATATCCGTAATATCTTCGATACGTTCGATAAATGTGAATTGCAATCCCGGAGTAGGGAGTTCTTTGTCTCTGGAAGTAGCCCAGAAACCATCAGTCAGATAATCGTGCTCAACACTACTATGTTGCTGGATGGAGGCGTAGCCACAATGGTGATTGGTCAGAATCAAACCTTCGGGTGAGATAATTTCTCCGGTACATCCGCCTCCGAATATACCTACGGCATCTTTAAGAGAAATTCCATTCGGATTATATAGGTCCTGTGCTTCCAGTTTTAATCCTTGTTTTTTCATCATGTCTATGGAGTGTTGCTGTTGCATCAGTTGCAATAGCCACATACCCTCATCCGCTTTAACGGAACATACAAAAAGCGCAGCCAGCGCTAATAGATAAAGTCTTAGTCTGTTCATTATTTAATGATAAAATTAAAATATATGATTGGTTAGTATTCAATTTTCAAATCTCCGTTCTTCAGTGCTTCCATGATATTAGCAGGCGGACGTTGATTCATCAGTTCGTTTTTCATAAAGTCCATATAAGGAGCTACATGCTTAAAGAACTGGTAATAGCCTTTGCATAAGTAGTTCAATCCCGGTTCGCCTTCTGCCGTTTGGCTGAAACGATTTTTCGGGCATTCTCCGTTGCAGGCAAACAGGAACTCACATTCCTTGCATTGAGTAGGGAGAGACTGATATTTCATGTTCCCGAAATTGTGCTGACGCTCGCTATGCATCATTTCCACCAGAGTTTTACTATAAATGTTACCTAATTTATATTCGGGAAATACAAAATGGTCGCACGAATAAACATCTCCGTTGAATTCCATCACACCGGCATGACCGCAGGTCTTTGCCATTGTGCATATACCAGGCTGTTCGCCCATCCAGTTCGCCAAAGTCGAATCGAATATTTGTACATAGTACTTGCCTACATCTTCTTTCACCCATTCGTCGAAAAGAGCACAAAGGAAGTTGCCCCATTGCTCCGGAGTGATCGAAAAATCGGCAAGGGTTCCAGCTTTATTTTCTGCAAGAGAAGCGAGGTGACGACCGTCCTCATGTGAGAGAATACGTTCAACGATAGGAGCGAACTGGATATACTGACAACCGATTTCTTTGAAGAAACGATAAAAGTCTAGTGGATAGTCGGCATTGAAGTCATTAATAACTGCCATCGCATTCCATTCCACCCCATGTTTTTTCAAAAGATTGATGCCTTGCATCACTTTCACAAAAGAGGGTTTTCCCATTTTATTTTTGCGATACTCGTCATGAAACTCCTGGGGACCATCGATAGAGACTCCTACCAGCCAATTATTTTCACGGAAGAACTCGCACCATTCGTCGGTGAGCATGGTTCCGTTGGTTTGGATGCAGTTGTCGATCGTTCGTCCGCAGGCATACTTTTTTTGTAGTTCCATCGCCTTTTTATAGAAGGAGAGCGGTCGCATCAGCGTTTCTCCTCCGTGCCAGGTGAAAAGCACCTGCGGCATGGTTTGTGAGTTAATGTACTCGTCGATAAACTTTTCCAGAAGTTCATCGCTCATTACGTGTTTCAGATTGTCTTTGTATAGGTTGGCCTTTTCCAAATAGTAGCAATAATCGCATGCTAGATTACATACGGCACCTACAGGCTTTACCATTACATAAAGCGGTTTGGCAAAAGGGGCAAATGTTGATGTTTTCATGACCGCAAAATTAGATAAACTAAATGAAAAAAATAGCCTTATACCTATGTTTATAAGGATTATTAAAGAAAAGAGTCTTACAAGATTTAAATATTGATAAAATGTTTCTTTGAATTCTGAATCAGTTGTACCTTTGTACCCAGAATTTAATGAATAGATGAACGTGAATAAAATTTTGCCTTTTTTGCTTTTGCTTCCGTTTTTGGCTTCCTGCACCAGTAAGTACAAGATTGAAGGAACCTCTTCAGTGAATAGTCTGGATGGAAAGATGTTGTATCTTAAGTCCCTTCGTGATGGAGAGTGGGTGAAGCTGGATTCAGCTGAAGTAGTGCATGGTCTGTTCTCAATGAAAGGGAAAATAGATTCCGTACAGATGGTGACACTTTATATGGATGAAGAAAGCATTATGCCGATTGTGTTGGAAAGTGGGAAGATAACTGTTACCATTAGCAATACGGACCTCAAGGCAGTCGGAACATCTTTAAATAATGCACTGTACGAGTTTATCAGCAAAAGAAACCAATTGGAAGAAAACATTGGTGAACTGGAGCAGAAGGAAACCCGTATGGTACTGGATGGAGGCGATCTGGATGAGATTCACGGTCAGTTGGTGGTGGAAGGAGACTCACTGATGAAAGCGATGAATCAGTATGTGAAAACGTTCATCTCCGATAATTACGAAAATGTGCTGGGACCCAGTGTGTTTATGATGCTCTGCAGCTCTTTGCCCTATCCCATTATGACTCCGCAGATTGATGATATAATCAAGGATGCTCCTTATTCTTTTAAAGATAATAAGCTGGTTAGAGAGTTCCTGTCTAAAGCAAGAGAAAACATGAAGTTGATAGAAGAACATCAACGATTGGAACAAAATGCTTCAACAAATAAGTAATACTTGAGTTTTTTGTGTATTTTTGCACAAAACTCAAGTAAAGTGAAAACGACTACTGTTTCGGTATACGCCGCTTTCTTTTTTATTTTAGTCTTATCGGTTTCTTGTCATAGAGATTCGGAGGCCCCTGATGCGGCATTCCAGAGGATTGAAATGTGCATGGAATCTCTTCCGGATACAGCTCTGTATCTATTAAAGTCAATACCTCATACTGAAAAATTGCGTGGAAAGTTGCAGGCGGATTATGCACTTTTATTGACGCAGGCGATGGATCAGAACTATGTGAAGTTTACTTCTGACTCATTGATTGCACTGGCGCTGAATTACTATACTGTAGAGCGTGGTGACTCTGTTACGCGTGCTAAAGCGCAGTATTATTATGGAAGAGTGCTGCGTGAATTGGGCAAAGATGAAGAGGCTTTGACGTTTTTATCTTCGGCAAAAGAAATGTTCGGGAATATTCAATGTTGTAAGATGTTTGCAATGGCTACTGATGAGATAGGGATGATTAACCGGAAAAAGAAATTGTATCAGGAGTCGTTGAAGAATTTTCGGGAGTCATATACGATCTATGAAGAGTTGAAAGATTCTTTGAGTCTTGTCAGAGCCGGGCAAAATATAGGCCGGGCTTATTTGTTTCAGAATAAATGGGATAGCTGCTATTTCTATTATACTTACGCTTTAGAACTAGCTAGGGAAAAGCAATATCCGTCTGAAGTTTCCATTTTACATGAGTTGGGGATACTGTACCGTTCCATGGGAGAACTGAAAAAGTCAGAACGCTATTTTCTTGCTGCTTATGAAAAAGAAACGGATGAAGAAAGGAAATACGTGGAGTGTATGTCTCTCGGCTATTTGTATATACAGATGGGCGATGTAGAGAATGCCCGGAAATATTTTAAGATGAGTATCAATTCTTCTAAAGAATATACCCGTATTGACGCATATAACAATTTATACTTTCTTGAAAAAGATATTGATAATTTTGAAGAAGCGATTATCTACCATGAAAAAGCGGACTCTATCGTGAATGTATTGGATGAAGTCGATTCGCAGGAGTTGATAACAGAACTGCAAAAGCAGTACGAGAACGAGAAACTCCGGAATGATAATCTACAACTGAAAGTGGACCGTACAGTTTTTATATTTTGCGGTACGGTTATTTTCCTGATTGTGGCCTTCTATATGTGTTATTACTACTACAAAAGTAAAAATCACAGGAAGAAGATTGCCGAAATCGAATTCCAGATTAGAGATAATGAAGAGGAGATAAAGCGATACCAGCAGGAGATGGAAGAAATCCAGGAGTTGAAAGATCAAGTACTGGAAGAGAACCGCATACTGGAAGAAAATCGAATGAAGGTAGGCGAGTTGAATGGAAAGATTGTACTTCTAAGTATGCAGAACAAAAACTTATCGGGACTATTGAAAGAACTGGGAGGAGAATTAACTGTCGGACCCTCTTCTGAACAGTACATATCCGCTTTTCGTCTGCTGCTTGCTATCAAAGAGGGAACATTAAGAGGTAAATTGTCTAATGGAGAACGCTATAAATTGTTTAGCCTGTTTGATTTACTCTATTCTAATTACGTTACCCGGTTGCTTGACAAAACTCCTTTATTAACTAAACATGATCTTGAGATCTGTTGCTTTCTTAAATTTGGACTGACCAATGAAGAACTGGCGCGTATTTTTCAGACCTCTTCCGATTCTGTTACCAAAGCAAAAGGAAGGCTGAAAGGTCGATTAGGCATTTCTCCACAAGAAGATTTGAATGTGTTTTTAAGGGATTTTTGATAAATAAAAAATGAATTGTCCGGGTCATTAATAGAACGCTAATCTGTATTTGATTGAAATGTAAGTGTTTACGAAAAATCAGGCGCACTGATTTTGTCCGGGTGACTTTTTTTGTGTTTTCGGATGCATGCTGTACTTTTGACACAACAAAAACCAAATAGCTATATGAAAAATCCTAATGAATTATCTGCCGCCTCTTCTTTGAGAGGTGACGAATTGCAGTTAATAGAACAAAAAGCCAGCATTGTTGTCGGAATAGCAAATTCTCGCACCAGGTTACGGATAGGAATTCTATTAAGTAAATATTCAGAGTATCAGGTGGATTATATATCCTCCGAGAGTGAGATCGGTAAACTGATTGAAGAAGCCGACTTGATTATTGGTGCGGGGATTACCGCTTACGAAGGGGTATTGCGCCGAAAGCCGGTGATTGTAGTGGGTGATTATGGCTTGGGAGGTCTGGTTACTCCGGATACATTCCGCAAGCATTATAACAATCGGTTTAGAGGGAAGATTAATGGTGTCAGAAATGAATCTTTCTCATTAGAGAATTTAGAAAAGGAAATTTATAAAAGTTTTAATTTGACTTTTCAAGAATTACAAATGATGTCAAACCAAACCATAACCTTGCAAAACATCTAAATATCTGAATTTCTTAATTTAATAGTTTGATGCATAAAACTGGTTAGGAATATGGGGGTGCGTGAGCATCCCCATATTTATATAAGATTATGTACTGACTATCGGTCTTGATCTTCGTTTTTCACCATTCCCTTGTATTGTTCCGGCAGGGCGCTTTCAACCGCAGCGTAGGCCTCTGCCATGGTTGCCTTGATATTTTCCATTCCTTTCCCTTTGGGAGGAATAGGCTCGTGAATAGTCAGAATCATGCGATGACGGTGTATCCATTTGCCTGTGCGTGGCAGAATCTCGAATGAGCCGTCAATGGTGACGGGTACAACCGCCAACTGTAAATCATCAGCCAACTGGAAAGCGCCTTTCTTAAAGTATCCCATGTGTCCTGTAAATGTACGCGCTCCTTCAGGAAAGACTACGAGAGAAACCCCGTCTTTCAATGAGTCTTTTGCCTGCCGGATTGTTTCCAATACTTTTTTAGGACCAGATCTGTCTACAAAGATATGTCCTGCACTTTCACAGGCTTTTCCTACAAACGGCAGTTTGCGCAGGCTTTTTTTCATCATCCACTTAAAGTTTCTTCCGATGAAGCCGTAAATAAGGAAAATATCAAATGAACCCTGATGGTTAGGTACGAAAATATAGGAAGTTTTGTCATGCAACTTTTCACGTCCCTCAATCTTCACGGGAATCAATAGAAACAGACAAATTAATTGTGACCAAATCTTCCCCGGATAATATCCCCAGATGTGGGCTCCTCCCAAGAGAGAACCTACAATAGTGACAATTGCCGTGAGGATGGTCAACACTAATAAAATAGGCAAAGCGATGCAAATCTGATAAATATAATACAGTATCTTCATAGGGTTGGATTTTTATCCTGCAAATATACATGATTATTGGTAAAAAAGAGAGGCAGATGTGATATAATCTTTTTGATTGTGTTATTTTTGCCTCTTGTTAGTAGAGATAGTTATAAAATTATGATACGTATATTACATACTGCCGATTGGCATCTGGGACAAACCTTTTTTGGTTATGATCGCACGGAAGAACATGGAGTATTCCTGAATTGGCTGGCAGAAGAAATTCGTCAGAAAGAGATTGATGCATTGATTATAGCCGGAGATGTTTTTGATGTTTCCAATCCTTCCGCTGCATCCCAAAGCATGTATTATCAGTTTATTTATCGGGTGACAGCAGAGAATCCGTATTTGCAGATTGTCATTGTTGCCGGCAACCATGATTCGGCAGCACGCCTGGAAGCTCCTTTGCCTCTGTTGCAAGCTATGCGGACGGAAGTCAGAGGGGTAGTTCGCAAGCTCGAAGGCGGAGAAATCGATTATGACCATTTGACTGTGGAACTGAAGAATCGGAAAGGGGAAGTGGAATTGCTTTGCATGGCAGTTCCTTTTCTGCGTCAGGGAGATTATCCGGCCGTGCAAACGGAAGGCAATCCGTATGCGGAGGGAGTTCGCGAACTTTATGCACAACTTTTGCAAAGGCTATGGAAGCGAAGGACGGAGAATCAGGCGATTCTTGCCATCGGTCATTTGCAGGCTACAGGATCGGAGATTGCAGAGAAGGATTATAGCGAGCGTACCGTGATTGGTGGGTTGGAGTGCGTATCTCCGGAAGCTTTTTCCGAACAGATAGCTTATACGGCATTGGGACATATACATAAAGCGCAGCGAGTGTCCGGAAGAGAGAATGTGCGGTATGCCGGAAGTCCCATTCCGATGTCTTTTGCCGAGAAACATTATCATCATGGAGTCGTGATGGTGACTTTCGACGGAGGTTGTGCGGTGGACATTGAACGGTTGGAATGCCCGAAATTAATACCTTTGTTGAGTGTCCCGAACGGAGAACCTGTTTCACCGGAAGCCATCTTGGAAGCCTTGAAGGAACTACCCGAGACAGAAGCCGTAGCCCCATATCTGGAAGTAAAGGTATTGTTGGAGGAACCGGAACCCATGCTTCGGCAGGAGATTGAAGATGCACTGGCAGATAAAAACTATCGGTTGGCGCGTATTGTTTCTACCTATCGCACTGAAACTGGAAATACGACGAAAGAAAATGAAAACTGGAAGAGGGGGTTGCAGGAAATGTCTCCCTTACAGATTGCACAGTCTGCCTTTGAGAAGATTTATCAGGTGGAAATGCCTGTAGAACTGACAGGTTTGTTTGAAGAGGCCTATTTGGCTGCTACCCGTAAAGAAGAGGAGGAAGAAGAATGAAAATACTAGCTATACGATTGAAGAATCTGACCTCGATAGAAGGAACGGTAGAAGTGGATTTTATGGCAGAACCATTACATTCTGCAGGTATCTTTGCCATTTCAGGACCTACCGGTGCAGGTAAGTCTACTTTATTAGATGCCTTATGCCTGGCATTGTATGATAAGGCTCCCCGCTTTGCTACTTCAGTGGAAAATGTGAATCTGGCAGATGTGGGAGACAATCAGATTAATCAGTCTGATGTTAGAAATTTGCTGCGCCGGGGGACAAGTGACGGTTATGCGGAAGTCGATTTTTTAGGTATTGACGGACGGCGTTACCGTTCTCGTTGGTCGGTGAGGCGGACAAGAAACAAGATAAACGGTTCTTTGCAGCCACAAACGCTGGAAGTGAAAGAACTGGATACGGAGAAAGAATTTCAAGGTACCAAGAAAGAGTTGTTGATTCAGTTGGTGGAGTTGGTTGGCCTGACGTATGAACAGTTCACCCGTACAGTATTATTGGCACAAAATGATTTTGCTACATTTCTGAAATCAAAAGGGGCGGCAAAAGCAGAATTACTGGAGAAGTTGACAGGAACCGGCGTGTATTCCCGGATTTCTCAAGAGGTCTATGCCCGGAATAAGGCGGCACAAGAGGAGGTGACCTTGATTCAGAATCGAATGAATGTGATCGAATTGATGCCGGAAGAAGAGCTGCTTGCTCTGCAAAAAGAGAAAGAACTATCAATTGAAAAGCGCGCGGCAGGGATTAAACTGCTGGCAGAACAGAATGAACAACTGAATGTGGTTCGTTCATTAAAAATACAGGAAGAACTTTGGAAGAAAAAGCAGCAGGAAGAACAGGAGGAACAGGCCAGGGAGAAAGTATTGCAGGGTGCATTGGCTTCCCAAGAGGAAGGATTGGTGCATTTTAAGGCACAATGGGAGGCCATACAGCCAGACTTGAAGAAAGCACGTCAATTGGATGTACAGATACAGTCTCAACAAAGCAGCTATATACAGTCGCAGCAGATTTTACAAGCGGCTAACAGGCAGGTGGCGGAGCAGGAGCAAAAAATGCGAGTGGCTGCGGAACAATTACAGGTGTCTTATTCTTCTCTGAACCGCTTATTAAGCCATGTAGGGATAGAAGAAGCACTGCAACTTGAACAGGTGGAAGAGATTCTACGGCAAGAAGAAAGTAAACTGGCTGCCGCTACCAGTACGAATGAGGAACGTTTGTTGCGCTTAAATTCTTTCGGATATCCGCTATTGGCCGAAGAACAGGTGAAGTTGCAAAAAGAGTTGACTCGTCAGCAGAATATCCGGCAATTAACGGAAACGCAGACGAAAGCAAAGACGGAAATAGAAAGACTGGAGAAAGAAGTGGCCAATTGTCTGAAACAATTGACGGAGCAAGAAACCGCATTGAAAGTTACTCAACGTCTTTACGAAAATGCACGTATGGCAGTGGGAAAAGACGTGAAAGCATTGCGCCGGCAATTACAGGAAGGGGAGGCTTGTCCGGTTTGCGGTAGCACAGCGCATCCTTATCATCAGGAACAGGAGGTGGTAGATACTCTTTTCCGGAGTATAGAGCAGGAGTATAATGTAGCATCAACCAACTATCAGCAGATGAATAACCGGAGCATTGCTCTGCAACGTGATTTGGCGCATCAAAAAACGGTGGACGGACAGATCGCGGAACAGTTGGCAGCATTATATAAAGCAGGGATTGAAGCCGGAAACGAAGAGCAAATACAACACCGTTTGGCGGAACTGGCAAAATGTATTTTGGAATATCGTAATCTTTACGCAGAATGGCAGCTCGGCGATGAAGAAATTAAAAAGATGCGTGCACATTGTGAAGCTCTTCGTGAAAATGTTTCTCTCTGCCGTTTGGCTATGCAGAAAGTATCGTCTGCCAAAGAACAGCTGGTAATCTTACAGAATGCTGCTTCGGCCGAACTAAAGAGATTTGAAGTGATAGAGAAAGCGCTGAATGTGCTTCGTCAGGAACGTTCGCAGCTATTGAAAGGAAAAAGTGCGGATGAAGCGGAAGCTGCCGTAGCAAAAAGAGAGAAAGAACTGAATCTCGCTTTGGAGAAAGCACGTAAAGAAGTAGAGGCGGTACACAACCGGCTTTCCGGTTTGCAAGGAGAGATGAAGCAAATTGCACTAGCTATAGGAGAGTTGCAGGAACAGTATAAAAAGATAGAGTCTCCCGAACTGCTTCCCGAAATAATAAAGAAGCAACAGGAAGAAAACCTGAATATAGAACGTGCCCTTTCTACTATGGAAGCCCGCCTGCTACAACAAGCAAAGAATAAACTGACTGTGGAACAGATTGCGAAGGAACTGGCAGAGAAACAAACTGTTGCTGAACGTTGGGCAAAATTGAATAAACTGATTGGCAGTGCGGATGGAGCGAAATTTAAAGTGATTGCTCAAAGTTATACTTTGAATTTGTTGCTGCTTCATGCCAATCAACATTTATCCTATCTCTCTAAACGCTATAAGCTGCAACAGGTACCCGATACGTTGGCACTTCAGGTAATAGATTGCGATATGTGTGATGAAATACGGACCGTGTACTCTCTTTCAGGAGGTGAATCGTTCCTGATTTCTTTGGCACTGGCTTTAGGTTTGTCTTCCTTGTCAAGTAATAATCTGAAAGTTGAATCTCTTTTTATTGATGAAGGTTTCGGCTCTTTGGATGCGGAAAGTTTGCGTACAGCGATGGAAGCATTGGAACAATTACAGATGCAGGGGCGGAAAATAGGAGTAATCTCTCATGTGCAGGAGATGAGTGAACGGATTTCTGTTCAGGTGCAGGTACATAAGAAAGTGAATGGAAAAAGTGTGCTTACCGTGGTGGGGTAAGCACACTCCTTACTACTTAGTATGAATTATTCAGGTTGGATTCTTTTACATTAATTCGTTCAGTTCGCTTAAATTCTTTTTGATTTCGTGGATACGATTTAAGAACTTCTTGCGGTAAATCCATAAGATCAATCCCAGTCCTCCGCCCCATAACAGGATGAAGAAAGCGATCATCCCCATTCCATATTGCCACACTTGCCAGTAGATAAATGAAAGTATAGCCAGGACCAGGAGAAAGGCAATAGCAATCAATCGTTCCCTGATGGTCCATCGATGGATACGGTTCACGCGGCTGATTACTTCTACCAAAGGCATCTCGTCTATTTGTGTCCGTTGGAGGAAACGGGTGGTGACGATATCCCAGCAAAGGGCAGGAATCCATGCGAAAATGATAATGATATAGATCGGGTTCAATCTGTTGTGCAACAGTACCTCCGCTAAAAATAAGATCAGTATCGGCAGAGAAATCAGAATAAGCTTGATGTTCAGTCTGGCAATGGCATGGATACCTTTGTCCGCATGCCTTATCAGCTTTTCAAGCTCTTCTTCTTTGATGAACTCTTTGTCTTTCAAGTGTTCATCCAGGGCATTCCAAGATTTTTTAAGTTCTTCCAGTTCCATATATCTTATTCCTCCTTTTTCATTCTTTTAAGTTTGTCTTTGATGCGACTTAGTTTGGTCGCTACATTGGTAACCGTCAGTCCGGTGATTTCTGCTATTTCCTCGTAACTTTTGTCTTCGAGATAAAGCAGGATAATTGATTTGTCGAGTTGTCCCAGTTGGTTAATCATCTGATAAAGCTGTTTCAACATTTCGTTGATCGGGTCGTGTGCTTCTATGGCCCAGTCGGTATCTCTGGTGAGGCTGACTATTTCCGGCACATTCTTTTCTTTACGATAGAAGCTGATACAGGTGTTGAGGGCAATACGGTAAATCCAGGTGGAAACCTTACATTCTTTTCTGAATTTGGGATAGGCTTTCCAAAGGTTCAATACCACATCCTGATACAGATCATTGAGAGGAGCATTGGGATTGGCATACAGATAGCATACCTTGTAGATCACCCGTTCATATTCGCGGATCACCGACAAAAACTCTTGTTCAATAGGGGCGCTAACCTCTGCTGTTTGTTCTCTCATGGAATCTATGATTACTTTTCTGGTTAGTTAGTCGTGAGAAAAGGAGAAAAATCACAGGGGAATAAGGACTATTGGAGATTAGCTGCCAGAAACTTACACATTTCTTCGATACTTTTTCCCCGACGGCGGGCATAATCTTCCAATTGGTCTTCTCCAATCTTTCCGACGGAGAAGTATTCGGAAGCCGGGTGTGAGAACATAAGCCCGCAAACAGAAGCGTGCGGGTACATAGCTCCGTTTTCGGTCAGCGAAATGCCTATCTGCTTCATGTCCAACAGTTCATCCAGCAGGAAGTTGACAGATTGATCCGGTAAAGACGGGTAGCCGACAGCAGGACGAATGCCCTGATACTTTTCGACCAGTAAGTCCGCTATGCCTAAATTCTCGTCTTTGGCATATCCCCACGCTTCTTTGCGCACATATTCATGCATCTTTTCTGTTGCTGCTTCTGCCAGTCGGTCGGAGAGGGTTTGGACAAGCAGGTGTTTATAAGGGTCCTGTTCGTACAATCCTTCCATGTCCGCATCAATGGAAGAGGCAAAAGCACCGATGGTATCCGGGATGCCGGAAGAGATCGGGCGGATAAAGTCACTTAGACAAAGAAAAGGACTACCGTCTCTTTTCGGCGTTTGCTGGCGCAGTAAAGGAAAAGTGATGAACCGGTCTTTTTCTTTCTCAATAATCAGGTTATCCCCGTCAGAGTTTGCCTTGCAAAGCTTGAAGATGGTCTTTACTTCATAATCCCGGTCAAGCAGATCGAGCATCCGGTTGGCCTCTTTGAATAGCTGCATTGCTTCGGAAGCTTTATTACGTTCTTCTTCCGGGAAAGTTGTCAGCCACGAAGCACGGCAGGCATCACATCCGTGAATGTTGGCGATGGCTGCAAAACGTGGCTGGAACCCCCATGCGTGGAAAAAGTAAATCCAGTTGATGTAGGGAGTGACTGTATGTATTTTATAAGACAAAATGGTACTCATAGGCTTGTTGAAAGCGAGCTGCTGTTTATCTGAATCTTAATTCCTGTCCGCGATAAGTCTCGTCTATTTCTCCGTTGTTATATAACAGATGTCCGTTTACAAATGTTTTCTCTACTTTCCAGTCGAATGTGTGTCCCTCTAATGGGCTCCATTTACATTTGCTTAGAATACAATCGGTTGTTACAGTCCATTCGCTTCCGGGACGGACTAATACCAGGTCAGCCTGATAGCCTTTGCGAATGAATCCTCTGTTTTGTATCTCATACATCTGCGCAGGAGCATGAGCCATCTTTTCTACTACTTTTTCGATAGTAAACACTCCTTTTTCTGTCAACTCCAACATGCTGACGAGTGAGAACTGAATCATCGGCATTCCGGACATTGCTTTTAAGGCACCGCCTTCTTTTTCGCTAAGTAAATGTGGGGCATGATCTGTGGCAATAGCATCAATCAAACCGCTATTGACAGCCTCTCGCAAAGCTTTCCGGTCTTGCGCTGTCTTAATGGCAGGGTTGCATTTGATGCGGGCACCCAGTGTCTGATAGTCCTCTTCCGTAAAGAGCAGATGAGAAACACAGGCTTCTGCCGTGATCTTTTTTTGTACCAAAGGTACATTAGAAAACAGGCTCAACTCTTTAGCTGTGGAAATATGCATGATGTGCAGGCGGGCGTTTGTCTCACGTGCCAACTGCACTGCCAGTTCGGATGAACGATAGCAAGCTTCTTCCGAACGAAGGAGCGGATGAAGAGCCAAAGGTACGTCGTCTCCGTATTCTTTCTTATATTTATCCGTGTTTTCTTTGATAATTCCCTGATCTTCGCAATGAGCAGCGATGAGCAGATCGGTTCCACCGAATATATTACGCAGACTGGCCATCCGGTCTACCAGCATATTGCCGGTGCTTGAACCCATAAATAACTTCACTCCACAAACCCGGTGTTTATCCAGTTGTGCAAACTGGGTATAGTTATTATTCGTTGCTCCGAAATAGCAGGAATAGTTGACTGCTGACTTTTCACCCAACAGAACAAATTTTTCCTCCAAAGCCTCCAATGTGGTAGTTTGCGGATTGGTATTGGGCATATCCATGATAGAGGTGACACCTCCTGCTGCCGCAGCACGACTTTCTGTGGTGATATCTGCCTTATGAGTCAGTCCGGGATCGCGGAAATGCACATGTTCGTCGATGGCACCCGGCAAAAGATAACACCCGGTTGCGTCTATTATCTCGTCGCAGGGGGCAGTTGCGTTTTCTCCGCCAACCAATATTTCGGCTATCTTTTCATTCTCGATTACTACTGAACCCAGAACTTTTCTTCCTTCGTTGACAACAACGGCGTTTTGAATCAGTGTACGTTTCATTTCTTTTGTGGGAATTTATGGAACCAACTATTTACTTTTAATTTTATCACACCAAATATGGCTTCTCCAAAGATGCTGCTATTCATTTTAGAAGTCCCTAATTCACGATTAATGAAGATAACGGGAACCTCGATAATTTTGAAACCACACTTGTAAGCAGTGAATTTCATTTCAATCTGAAAGGCATATCCTTTGAAGCGAATATGATCTAAATCGATTGTTTCCAACACCTGGCGGCGGTAGCAAACAAATCCGGCAGTGGTGTCATGTACAGGTATTCCGGTGATAAACCGCACATATTTAGAGGCAAAGTATGACATCAATACCCGTCCCATCGGCCAATTCACTACATTCACTCCGCTGACATAACGGGAACCGATGGATACATCTCCTCCTTGTTCCGAACAAGCCTGATACAAACGGGGTAAATCATTCGGATTATGACTGAAGTCTGCATCCATTTCAAAAATATACTCGTATGCATGTTCCAGTGCCCATTTAAATCCGGTAATGTAGGCAGTACCCAGTCCCAGTTTTCCTTTACGTTCTATCATGAAAAGCTGTTCGGGAAATTCTTGTTGCAGTTTTCTTACGATGGCTGCCGTTCCGTCCGGAGAGCCGTCTTCTATGACCAGAATATGGAATACTTGGGGAAGGCCGAAAACGGCACGGATGATATTTTCTATGTTCTCCCGTTCATTATAGGTGGGGATAATTACAATGCTATCCGATGTCTGCATATAGATACTATAAAATTTAGAAACAAAAGTAGTTCTTTTTCCTTTAGTTATAGCTGAACTAAGGAAAATTTAACGTGTTTCATGCCCCATGCGGAATAAGACGGCAGATACCTTATTATAATACTTCTGTTCTTTGGGTGCATACTCCCAATCTTTTTTGTAATTTTGCGGGGAAATTTTATAGGTATGACAATAACTGAGTTGCAACAACAATATGCTGCCCATCCCAATATGGCAGTAATGAAGCGCTTGTTGAAGGACACTTCCGTTCAGACTGTTTTTTGCGGAGGACTGTGTGCATCCGCCGCTTCTCTTTTTTCTTCTGTACTGGTGCAAGAGGGTGGTTGCCCGTTTGTATTTATTTTAGGTGATCTTGAAGAAGCCGGATATTTCTATCACGACTTGACGCAGATATTGGGTACGGAAAGAGTATTGTTCTTTCCATCTTCATTCCGTCGCTCCATCAAGTATGGACAAAAAGATGCGGCCAATGAGATTTTGCGTACAGAAGTACTTAGCCGCTTGCAAAAGGGGGAAGAGGGATTATGTATCGTTACGTACCCGGATGCATTGGCGGAGAAAGTGGTGTCGCGCAAGGAATTGAGTAATAAAACGCTGAAGCTGAATGTAGGAGAGAAAGTGGATACCACTTTCATCACCGATGTGTTGCATAGTTATGGTTTTGAATATGTAGACTACGTATATGAGCCGGGACAATATGCTGTTCGCGGTAGTATTATCGACGTTTTCTCTTTTGCTTCGGAATATCCTTATCGCATCGATTTCTTTGGTGATGAAGTGGAAAGTGTTCGTACCTTTGAAGTGGAGTCTCAATTATCCCGTGAGAAGAAAGATGGAGTGTCTATCGTTCCCGATTTGGCGGTGACAGGAGATGTAACGACTTCTTTTCTGGATTTTATCCCGAAAGAGACTACTTTGGCAATGCGCGATTTTCTTTGGTTGCGCGAGCGAATCCAGGTGGTACACGATGAGGCGCTGACTCCACAGGCAATAGCCGTTCAGGAGGCCGAAGAGAATGGTGGCATTACATTGGAAGGGAAATTGATAGACGGCAGCGAGTTTACTGTACGGGCACTCGATTTCCGCCGGTTGGAATTTGGTAATAAACCGACCGGAACGCCCAATGCCAGCGTTACTTTCAATACATCTGCCCAGCCTATTTTTCATAAGAATTTCGATCTGGTAGCTTCTTCTTTCAAGGATTATCTGGAAAAGGGCTATTCGCTTTATATCTGCAGTGACAGCATGAAGCAAACAGATCGTATCAAAGCGATTTTTGAAGATCGGGGTGATAAGATTAATTTTACTCCCGTAGAACGTACCATTCACGAAGGTTTTGTAGATAACACACTGCGGCTCTGTATCTTCACAGACCATCAGTTGTTTGATCGTTTCCATAAATATAATCTGAAAAGTGATAAAGCCCGTTCGGGAAAAGTGGCACTATCCTTGAAAGAACTGAATCAGTTCACTCCGGGAGACTATGTGGTGCATACGGATCATGGTATCGGACGTTTTTCCGGTTTGGTACGTATTCCGAACGGTGATACTACGCAAGAGGTTTTGAAACTGGTGTTTCAAAATGAAGATGTGGTGTTCGTTTCTATTCATTCCTTGCATAAGGTTTCCAAATATAAAGGTAAAGAAGGAGAGGCTCCCCGGCTTAACAAATTAGGTACAGGTGCATGGGAGAAACTGAAAGAACGTACAAAGAGTAAAATCAAGGACATTGCCCGCGATTTGATAAAATTGTATTCGCAGCGTCGTCAGGAAAAAGGTTTCTCTTACAGTCCCGATAGTTTTTTGCAGCGTGAGCTGGAAGCATCCTTTATTTATGAAGATACACCGGATCAGAGTAAGGCGACGATTGATGTCAAGGCGGATATGGAAAGTGACCGTCCGATGGATCGTCTGATCTGCGGAGATGTAGGATTTGGAAAAACAGAAGTTGCGATTCGTGCGGCTTTCAAAGCCGTTGCCGATAATAAACAAGTAGCCGTTCTGGTTCCGACAACAGTACTTGCTTACCAGCATTTTCAGACTTTCCGTGAGCGTCTGAAAGGGTTACCGTGTCGGGTGGAATATTTAAGCCGCGCACGTACTGCCGCACAGACCAAAGCTGTATTGAAGGGATTGAAAGATGGAGATGTCGGTATTCTGATAGGTACCCACCGTATCTTGGGAAAAGATGTCCAGTTTAAAGACTTGGGATTGTTGATTGTGGACGAAGAACAGAAATTCGGTGTCTCTGTCAAAGAAAAGCTGCGCCAGTTGAAAGTGAATGTGGATACACTGACTATGACTGCTACTCCAATTCCCCGTACCCTTCAATTTTCATTGATGGGTGCACGCGACTTGAGTGTGATTTCTACTCCGCCACCCAACCGCTATCCGATTCAGACCGAAGTGCATACTTTTAATGAAGAAGTGATAACGGATGCCATCAATTTTGAGATGAGCCGCAATGGTCAAGTCTTCTTTGTCAATAACCGGATTGCGAACTTGCCGGAATTGAAAGCGATGATCGAACGTCATATCCCGGATTGCCGTGTAGCGATTGGACATGGACAGATGGAACCGACAGAGCTGGAGAAGATTATTCTGGATTTTGTCAACTACGACTATGATGTACTCTTGGCAACTACAATCATCGAAAGTGGTATTGATATTCCGAATGCCAACACTATCATTATCAATCAGGCGCAAAACTTTGGATTGAGTGATCTCCATCAGATGCGTGGACGGGTAGGACGTAGTAATAAAAAAGCTTTTTGTTATCTGCTGGCTCCTCCGTTAGGTAGTTTGACAGCCGAAGGAAGGCGACGTCTTCAAGCAATTGAAAACTTTAGTGATTTGGGAAGTGGCATTCATATCGCCATGCAGGATTTGGATATTCGTGGAGCCGGAAATCTGCTGGGAGCCGAACAAAGCGGATTTGTTGCCGATTTGGGATATGAGACATATCAGAAAATTCTTACTGAAGCTGTCCATGAGTTAAAGACAGACGAGTTTGCAGAACTGTATGCGGATGAAATCAAGGGCGAAGGACAAATTAGTGGAGAAGAGTTTGTAGACGAGTGTCAGGTAGAAAGCGACCTCGAACTATTGTTGCCTGCCAACTACGTAACAGGCAGCAGCGAACGTATGTTGCTCTATCGCGAACTGGATGGACTGACATTGGACAAAGATGTGGAAGCTTTCCGTGCTCGTCTGGAAGACCGCTTCGGACCGGTTCCCCGGGAAACGGAAGAACTACTCCGTATTGTGCCTCTACGCCGTCTTGCAGCCCGTTTGGGTGCAGAGAAAATCTTCCTGAAAGGTGGGCGGATGACCTTGTTCTTTGTTTCCAATCCGGATAGTCCGTTCTATCAAAGTAAGGCTTTTGGTAAAGTGATAGACTATATGATGAAATATACTCGTCGTTGTGATTTGCGTGAACAGAACGGCAGACGGAGTATGCTGATTAAGGATGTTACTAATGTGGAAACGGCGGTCAGTGTGTTGCAGGAGATTGTGGCTTTGCCGGTAAAGGAAGCATAAATGAGTTGAAGATGCTATCATTGGCAACAACTCATTACTATGTAGCTTTTATTTCTTTCTCTTACCTATATTATTTTCTCGATTGCCTAATGAGTTTTCGTTTGACAGTTGTTGAACTAACGCCCGACAATAGTTGAACTATCGTTTGACTATTGTCAAACGAAAACTTACTAGGTAATCAAATACATATCAATTGGAGAGCGCTAACTTAAAAGTAGCCAATAAGATCACAAGTTATAATTGATTCATAATCATGCCTTATGCTTGATTTATAATTTATTTCATTCTATCTTTTTCCTTTCCCTCTTTCCATGTCCTTTCCTTTTCCATATAACTTGTCTATCAAATCTGAACGTCCGATACGTCTCAACTCATTGATGATGTTTTTTCGTTCTTCCGGTTTATACCAAAAAAAGAACTGTCGTTGTGCAAGTTTCTCCCGTTGGGTTTTGGCACTGAATATCGGTTCTAGCGTGTATGGATGGAATCCGCTATACCAGGCTTCAGTAGCCACTGTCATCGGAGTAGGAGTGAAGTCCTGCACTTGCTCCAGATGGAAGTCCAGACGTTTAGTGATAACGGCAAGTTCCGCCATGTCTTCTTCATTGCATCCGGGATGCGAAGAGATAAAATACGGAATCAGTTGTTGACGCAGATTTTCTTCCCGGTTAATGCGGTCGAATATCTTTTTGAATGTTTCAAATTGCTCAAAAGAAGGTTTGCGCATTATAGATAATACCCGGTCACTGGTATGCTCCGGAGCCACTTTTAACCGGCCACTCACGTGATTGACTATCAATTCACGGGTATATTCGGCAGTGCTACGGTTGGTAGTTTCATCTTTGCTTTGATGAAGTAACAGGTCATAGCGTACTCCGCTACCGATAAACGATTTTTTTATTCCGGGCAAGGCATCTACTGCACGGTAAATATCCAGTAAGGGGCGATGGTCGGTATTTAGATTCGGGCAAACTTTCGGATGGATACATGACGGTCGTTTGCACTTCTTGCAAATAGCTTCGTCTTTTCCTTTCATCTGATACATATTAGCGGAAGGACCGCCCAAATCACTTAAATATCCCTTGAAATCGGGTAACTGAATAACTTCTTTTACCTCTTTCAGTATAGACTCTTTGCTTCGGCTGACAATAAACTTTCCCTGATGGGCGGAAATGGTACAGAATGCACAGCCACCAAAACATCCTCGGTGAATGTTGATGGAAAATTTAATCATATCGTATGCCGGAATCCGTTTCCCTTTGTATTTTGGATGAGGCAGGCGGGTATATGGTAAATCAAACGAATGATCGAGGTCTTTCTGGCTCATCGGAGGATAGGGAGGATTGACTACGACTATCTTATTTCCTACTGCTTGTGTGATTCGTGAAGCCGAATATTTGTTGGATTCTTCTTCGATATGTCGGAAATTACTAGCCTGTTTCTTTTTATCTGCCAGACATTCTTCGTGTGAATAAAGTTGAAGATCGTCTTCGGCAGATATCCATTCTGTTGCACGACAAAGATAGGCTGTCTGGGGCACAGATCCGATAATTGTTCTAAATTTGCTGCTTGTCAGTACAGGTTCTTCAGTGGTGAGCAGGCTTTTCATATTTTTCACCAGGTCTGCAAGAGGCTTTTCTCCCATTCCGTAGATGAGCAGATCTGCTCCGCTGTCGCACAAAATACTCTTTTGTACTTTGTCCTGCCAATAATCGTAATGACTCAATCGCCTTAAGCTAGCTTCGATTCCTCCAATGACTACCGGAACATCCGGAAAAAGTTTCTTTAGTATCTGGCTGTAAACTGTAGAAGGATAGTCCGGGCGCATATCCGGTCGGCCGTCCGGAGTATAAGCATCTTCACTGCGTAGGCGTTTGTTGGCGGTATATTTATTAACCATTGAGTCCATGCATCCGCCGGAGATACCGAAGAATAGCCGTGGACGTCCCAACTTCTTGAAGTCGCGCAGGTCGTCACGCCAGTTAGGTTGGGGAACGATGGCTATTTTCAAACCTTCCGCTTCGAGAATGCGTCCGATAACGGCAGCACCAAAAGAAGGATGATCCACATAAGCATCAGCACTGAATAGAACGACATCCAATTCATTCCATCCGCGAAGTTCTACTTCTTTTTTGGTAGTGGGTAACCAGTCGGTCAATTGATATTCTTTCATGCTGCAAAGATACGGATAATAAAAAACATCCCAATGATTTTTTTATTCATTGAGATGTTTAACTTCAATCATCAGGATGTTTTCTTCCAATCATTGGAGTGTTTTCTTAAAACTTCCCGTTGATTGTGAACTGTAATGTCATTTGTTCTCCGTCATAGATTTCACGGAAGCCGATACCTTGCTCGGACAGATATTCCTTTAGATCCTGAAACGCATCAGCATGGTTCATGATAATCTCTATCGTTTCACCCGGAGAGGCAGTGCACATCGCTTTTATTGCAGGAATCAGCGGACTGTATGCTGTTATTCCGCAGGTATCTACCGTAATCATTATTCCTCCTCTTCTTCCGCTTCCGGACTGGAGAGCCAGGTAAGATAAAGCTTGATGAGCTGTTGCAAGCCGAATGCCTTCATATTATTGTGATAAATCACGTCGATACAAATGTCCAGCAAGTCTTTACTGTCTTCCTCCTGACTGGCGATAAGGGAGCGGATATTAAGTTTCAACTTATCCAGAACTGCTTCATCTACAATACCGGTACTGTCGATAAGATGACGGAACAGAGCATATTTTTCAATCGTTCTCAAGTTTTCATTAGATACTTCTATGCTGCGTGTACCGCTGGGATTTGCTTGTATAGTATACATTGTTTTTTAGTTTTAAAGGTTATTATAGTAGCAAAGATAGAATTTAAAATGAGAAACGGATTAAAAAAAAGGATATTTTTTATTTTTGAGTAAAGAATCCCAGGATGCCTGCCATAATGGTTGCCCGGTCTGCTTCGGACTGGATACTTTCAAAAGGAAAGCCCAATACAAAAGTACGGTAGTTTCCTTTGTAGGCAATACCTGCACTCTGATTGCCGGGTGCATACGTAAATACGGGGAAGGCAGTATCTACGGGAACAATACAATCGGCAGCAGGTACAGCATAACTGCTTTCATTAGGCAGACGTGGGATTGTAATAGTACGGCCCAATCCTTTAATCTGATTCGAACTCTTATCCGTCAGGCTACCTTGATAACCATATTTCAGTATTTTCTCTGTAAACTCCCGGTTTCCTTGTGTTCCACTCATATCACTTCCTACATAAGCACCACTGACAAACAGGTTACCTCCCGCTTGGCAATAACTGGTCATAATCCGTTGCATAGCCGAAGAGAATGTCTTGTAATATGCTTTACTTGCAGGATCTTCTTTTTCCAGTCCCAAAATATAATCTACTACTGGATAATCTTCTAATGTAACCAACCCGTTCTCTACTGCTTCGTCGCTGCATGATACGAAACTATATTTTCCGGCTGCCTGAATTGCTTTTCCGTGAATAAAAGGATAGTCGAACGTGTTTCCTGCAATTTTCATTCCTTCTAATTCGTTTCCGCTATGTCCCAGACTTCCTTTTCCTTCTTTACCGGCTTGTGTACGGTCGAAGCCGGTTTGTGCTCCGCAAAATGAAATATTCGATATATACGGAACGCCGGGATCTTGCATTAGATCGAATCCAGCTTTATCAGAAGTGTTAACGACCGCCGGACCGCTGATTCTGTCAAAGCCATTGATGATGATTACTTTTCCCTGTTCACGTTTGGCTTTATAAGCGGAGAGGATTTCAGAAGGAAAACTTTCCCCACCCCGGTTTACAGCAGTTACTTTGAATGAATAAACAAGTCCCGGTTCTATCTTAACGGTGTGGGACGTTTTGCTGACTAAAGTGCCATTGTCAAAACCTCCATAACCGATGCGGGTATATACAATGTATTCCCGTGGTCGTGCAGTCGGTTCTTGCGGATCGTCTTCGCCTTTCCATGAAAGTTCTAATGTATTCTTTTTCTTTCCAAATTGAATGGCGAAATTGCTCACAGGCAGAGGCTGAACAATGTATTCTTTATCGTGCTGGTTGGTAATGAACTGCAAAATTCCTTTGTAGATGGCACGTCCCACTGTAAATTTAAAGTTCGGATCATGTCCTAACTGCATATCTGCGAAGTTCTGGTGGGAGAGTAATTCAATAATCGTAGAAGGTGTAGCCGGAAGACGTGTTTCGCTATAATTCCGGTTCCACATGCTGCGGCGTATCCAAGGCAAGCTATAGCTTGAATAAATATCTTTCTGAATTTGTGTCAGCAGAATGTCTGCCAGATCACGTGAGGCATACCGGTCTGTTCCTGCATTCAGTTTGCCATTATTGAAATCTGTGGTGTAAATGCCGAGTGATCCAATCAGTTCGTCTGTTTTGCTACATCCGGCGTCACTGTGCAATGCCATCGTCATTTCCAAAGGTACGCCCAGACCCGACTGTTGTGGGTTATAGACGGAACTGCCCGATAAATAATTGATAACGTTAGAGCGTGTGTTGATATCGTCTGTATAGTCGTTTTCACCTTTTCGTCCGGCATATACTTCGTATGGCATTCCCGCCCATTGAGCAGAGTAGCGTGCTCCTTCCAAGTAACGCGGTAGCCCGCTGATTTTTCCTCCACGGGCAATGTTTCCCATTCCCCCTCCAAAACGTACTGCATCGGCGCATACAACCCCATGTTCGCTGCTCTCGTTACTAAGTACCACCATGCCGTAGTCGTTGCTCCCTTTATCGAATTCAAAAGTTCCGAGGTAAACCCATGTGCCTCCACCTATTTTCTGATTAACTTTAAATTCGGTTACTCCTCCGTTATGGAATACCAGATATTTGGCGTCGCTTACACTGTTGGGCAATGTTTGGTAGGAAACATAAACTGCATACTTGCCTGTTGCCGGTAGAGTAGGCACCCATTCGGCAAATACCTGGTCTTTATTCTTCTTTTTCTTTCTCTCTGTCGGAATAAAACGACAGGTTCCGTCAGTGAAAGGATTTTCTCCATCTTTATAGATTGTTTTCTTCTGAGCAAATCCTCTTACCGGAGCATTTGCCCAATTAATCTTTTTACCCCCCATTTCCAAATAAAGGGAAGCATTGGGGGTATCATTATCTACAATGATTTCATTCTTTTGTGTATCTCGTTCGCGGGGAGTATAGACAATCGCTCCTGCATTTTCCAGCATTGGAATTACATAAGGAAGGACAAAAGATTGAGTGAACATGTCTTCTGTGGTGCAGAATAATCGGGGACGTTGCCATCCCCATTCGTTTTTATCATTTTTGAAATAGTTGCCGTGGCTTTGCCAGATTGCAATGTGGCGGTCTTGTAGTCCGCGTGAGATTTCATTAGGACGTGAAGTGTTTTTTACCCAGGGAGCTCCTTTATAATCTACATTTAAGGATAACCGCTCCTTATCCTTTTTCTTATTCCGGTAGAAATTAGGTACCAAATCTTCAATGGGTTTCCCATCCGCATAAATGGTGAGTTGGTAATAATGAACGGGACCCGGAAGCAATTCTTTAACTTGATTATAAATGTTTTCTACAGTTTCCGGACGGAAAGGCTGGTAGGCGAAACTCTCCGATGCATAGATTGCAATCGTCTTACGGTCGTAATTAATATCGAAGCTATTCAGTTTAGGAGTGCTGATTTTGGCTGTTGCGGTATATTGGTTGAAGTAATCCGTCAGCCGCTCTTTTACATTTCTTTCAATATCCTGCGCAAAAAGAAAAGTTGCACAGAATGTAAGGCCTAGAAAAAATACTATTACTTTCTTCATACTTGTTGCTTTTTTGCTAAACGCAGATTATCACGGATTATCGCAGATTGTTTTATTCTATTTTTCTTTGCGAAAATCTGCGTTAATCCGCGTTTAATTCTCCCCGCAAAAATAAACAAAAAAGAGCGAGAAGTATCGAAACTTCCCACTCTTCTTTCATTGTTTTATATTCTCTTAATTAAGAATGATTACTCTTATAATGGAACATATTCTACAAATGCTTCCATTGCTTCGTAAGAAGCCAATCCCAATTGGTCGTACAAAGTAGCTGTACCACGGTTACGATCCTCGCTACGTTGCCAGAACAAACGTTCGTCGTTACCCAGGAACGGAGCACTTTCCATTTGCGACTGATGTTTCAGGATAGAGTAACGTTTTGCACGAAGTTCTTCCGGACTGATAGGCACTGCCATTTCAATATTCTCGATTTCCCATTCAGCCCACGCACCACGGTACATCCAGATACGACAGTCTTTTAGCCATTTGGCACCTTCTTCTTTTTCAAGATCGACAGCAGCAAATACAGCGTCTGTACATACACGGTGAGTTCCATGTGGGTCGGCTAAATCACCAGCAACAAAAATCTGGTGAGGTTTTATTTCACGGAGCAAGTTGCGTACAATTTCTACGTCTGCTTCACTGATTGGGTTTTTCTGAATCTTACCTGTTTCATAGAATGGCAGATCGAGGAAGTGGCAACGTTCCAGCGGTATATTATTATAAGTACAAGCTGTACGGGCTTCACCACGACGAATCAGACCTTTGATAGTCAGAATATCACGACTGTCCATATCACCGTCTTTCTTCTCCTTCAGGAAATTGCGTATTTCTATATATTTTTCATTGATAACCAAATCTTCGCTATTATTGAAGAGCTGATTGAATCCATTGATAAAATGCATGAAACGAACTACTTCTTCGTCACCTACGGCGATATTACCGGAAGTTTCGTAAGCTACGTGTACTTCGTGCTTTTGTTCTACCAAACGGCGAAGCGTACCACCCATTGAAATAACATCATCATCCGGATGCGGAGAGAAGATGACCACACGTTTCGGATACGGTTTTGCGCGTTCCGGACGATAGGTATCATCAGCATTAGGCTTACCGCCCGGCCATCCGGTAATGGTGTGCTGCAAATCATTGAAGATTTTGATATTTACATTGTACGCAGAACCGTAAAGTGCCAGAAGTTCACTCAAACCGTTTTCGTTATAGTCTTTATTTGTCAACTTCAAAATCGGTTTGCCGGTCAACTGACACAACCAAACGATTGCACTGCGGATTAATTTATCATTCCATTCGCAAGAAGTGACTAACCATGGACGTTGGATACGTGTCAGGTTCATAGCGGCTGAAAGATCAAGAGCTACATGTGCATTATTGTGAGTTTGCAGATAAGAAGCAGGAATTGTGTCAGTGATCGGACCTTCCACACACTCTTTAATCATAGCTGCTTTGTTTTCACCCCATGCAAGCAGATAAACTTTCTTTGCGCCAAGAATAGTAGCTACTCCCATTGTAATGGAGCTGATCGGCGTATTATCCAGCGTTCCGAAAATCTTGGATGCCTCGTTTCGTGATGCATTATCTAACAAAATCAGACGAGTGGTAGAATTCAGTCGGGAACCCGGTTCGTTGAACGCAATGTTACCTACACGACCAATCCCTAACAAAGCAATATCAATACCTCCGAAGCTTTCAATGCGTTGTTCATACAGACGGCAATATTCGAAGATGGTATCTTTGGCAATGCTTCCATCGGGAGTGAATATATTCTGCTTGTCAATGTCGATGTGATCCAGCAGCATACTCTTCAAAGCATTGAAGTTACTGTTGATTGCATCGGGAGACAACGGATAATACTCATACATATTAAATACGATCACATTGCGGAAGCTAAGTCCCTCTTCCTTATGCATACGGATAAGCTCGGTATATACGTGGCTGGGTGAATCTCCTCCGGGAAGAGCCAATACACAGAAACGTCCTGCCTTTTGTTTCTCGCGGATGGTTTGTGCTATTTCGCGCGCAATATAGTTAGCACCTTCTTCTACGGATTCGTAGATGTCCGTAGGGATTTTTTCGAGTCTTGTCAAGACTGATTTTTCAAATGCATTCTCCGGTCTGTAGTATCTGGGGGAGACCCGGTGGAGACTGATTTGAGAACTAAGATTTGTTTTCATAAAGTTGTTAATTAAGTTATGTAAGATTAGCGTCCTTACGACTGTATTTTCACGACAAAGATACAAAAGAAGTCTATATAATTAACTACCGAGTTCTAGGTATTGTTGCTGCAAGAATCTGTTTTTAACATTTGTTATTTTGCCAATGTTACAGATGGAATTCGTCTGCATCTTTCCATACCGGGAACTTCTCTCTGAATTGGTTGAGAGTGTTCAGATTAAGACTCACAGTAGCTATTCCTTCCTTTTCATCTGGAAATGAGCCGATTTCTTCTCCGAAAGCAGAATAAACTCTACTTCCTCCATTATATGTAAGCTGATATCCGTCTATACCCACCCTGTTGACACCGCATACATAGCATTGATTTTCCAAAGCACGCGCCCGGAGCAGAGTGTCCCAAACCAGACGGCGGGGGATAGGCCAGTTGGCTACATATATTAAAAGGTCGTACTCGTTGTTTACGTTCCGGCTCCATACAGGAAAACGGAGATCATAGCAAACCAACAGGCAGATATTCCATCCACGATAGGGGATGATAAGTCGTTTGTCACCGACCGAAAAATGTTCGGCTTCCCTTCCCATACGAAACAGGTGACGTTTGTCATAATAGAATTCTTCTCCTTCCGGTGTCAGGAAGAAGGCCCGATTATAGAACTGGTCGTTTTCAGTTGCTATATAACTTCCACAAATGGCTAGCTGAAATTGGGCAGCCCATTGTTTGAGTATTGTAATGGTTGCTCCGGAGTTCGGCTCTGCCAGCATTTTACTCTGCATGCTGAATCCGGTGGAAAACATCTCCGGTAAAACAACAATCTCCGTTATTCCACGAAGACTTTGCAGCTTTTCGTGGAGCAAACGGAGATTTTCTTGTTTATTTTCCCAAACAATATCGGTTTGTATGATAGAAATACGGATAGACTCCATGATAACTAAGTATTAAGTAATAAGTATTAAGTATTAAGCCGTGCGGATAAGTATATCAAAAGCTACGATTAATACTTAATACCTAATACTTAAATCATATTTCTCCAAGAGCAAAATTCTCCGGATGTTTTCCTTTGAAATCCTTGAAATAAAGTTTGATTTCTCTCATGTCCTTATTAATATCTCCTGACGGCATGATAGCTTTCGTTGCCGAAATCGTTTTCTTGCTGTAATCAATACCAATCAGGACGATAGGAACCTGTGCTTTCAAAGCTATAAAATAAAAACCTTTTTTCCAGTTTGGATTCGCTTTGCGGGTTCCTTCGGGAGTGATAGCCAAATTAAACTTTTTATATTTAGCAAAATTATGAACCATCTGATCTACTAGCGAAGTTTTTCGGCTACGGTCGACGGGAATTCCGCCAACTGCTTTGAAAAAAACTCCAAGTGGAAAGAAAAACCATTCTTTTTTCATCATGAAACTTGTCTTACGGCCTATAGCACCATAAAATAGTTTTCCAATAAATAAATCAAGGTTTGTTGTGTGTGGAGCGGCACATATCACGCATTTATCATAATTAGGCACCGTAACGTTTGTCTTCCACCCTAACAGGCGGTAATAGATAAAGCTATAAATTGCTTTTTTCATTCTGTTGTTAGTTCAATTTCCCTATAGCTTCAATAATCTCGTTTACCTTTGCATTAAAATCAGCACGGAATTTCTTATAAAAACCTTTCACGTTGCCCGGTTCTGTGTGGCTGATGCGAGTAACAAATTCATCCTGCATCTTCAGTACCTCTGCCATCAGTTCATCTGCTTTCACCTTGTCTGTGCCAGGGATGAACATACTGTTGATTAAACACTCGGTGAATAATTCTCCTGCGATATAGTTTACATTCTTTTTGAGTTCTCTTCTACTTGCCATAATCTTTACATTTAATGGTGAATAATAAAAAATACTTGCGGTAAAGATAGGTACTTTCTTTGATTTGGGCGAATTATACGGGGAAAAAATAAGATAAGGGAGTTTTTTAATATCTTTTTTATATGTATATAAACATTTCTTTATTGTGGTATTAAATCAGAGTATGGGATATATGATATGAATTAAATTTAGACGTTATTGAATGGAATATGTCCTGATATTGTATAATGGTATGAATATGTGGAGAACTTTATTTATTTCTATTCCTTTTTGACAGATTATTGAACCTTTGGAATAGATAAAAGGAGTATTTTTACAGTATTCTTATTTCTAGGTGATAAGCAGGCAAATTTTTATCTAAATAAATTAAAAGGAAGACAATGGATTTAAGTTTTTTGATGGAGAGAAGGCATTCCTATTTTATATCTATGATATTACTTTGGATGTCTTTTAGTTTGGTTAGTCAGAGTAGTGGTGCACAAAATCTGGAGAAAATAATATGTAATGGTATTCCTTGGTTTGATGATCAGGGAAGAATTGTAAATGCTCATGGAGCATGTATTGTGGAAGATGCCGGACGGTATTATTTATTCGGAGAATACCGTTCGGATGAAACGAATTCTTTTGTTGGTTTTAGTTGCTATTCGTCCGACGATTTATCAAATTGGAAATTTGAACGTATCGTGCTTCCAATACAAAAAGAGGGATTGTTAGGTCCTAATAGGATTGGTGAACGTGTGAAGGTCATGAAGTGCCCTTCTACTGGAGAATATGTGATGTACATGCATACCGATGATACAAAATACTGTGATCCTTGTATCGGGTATGCCACTAGTAAAACGATTAATGGTGAGTACATATTCCAAGGACCTTTTAAAATAGGGAATGAACCTATCCGAATGTGGGATATGGGAACTTTTCAGGATACCGATGGGACGGGCTATTTGTTGATTCATGAAGGAGATATCTATCGTCTTAGCGAGGATTATCATTCTGCAGAAAAAAGACTCGTGAAGAATATGGCTCCTGGTGGCGAGTCGCCTGCCATGTTTAAAAAGAAGGGTATTTATTATTTCTTGTTTTCAAATAAGACGAGTTGGGAAAAAAATGATAATTACTATTTCACAGCTCCGACAGTGAGTGGACCGTGGAAGAAGGGTGGTTTGTTTGTCCCTAAAGGTAAATTGACGTATAATTCACAGACTACTTTTGTCTTTCCTTTGACGCAAGGAAAAGATACAATTCCAATGTTTATGGGAGATCGCTGGTCCTTTCCTCATCAGGCTTCAGCTGCCACTTATGTATGGATGCCTATGCAAGCGGATAAGGGAACACTTTCCATACCGGAATATTGGCAGGCATGGGATATAAAAACATTATCACCGGTGGACGCACTAGATAATGGTCAAATATTATCCCTCCGGAAAATACGATCTGAAGCAGGATGGGAAAGGAGAGGGGAACAGTTGTGCTCAAACTTGAAAAATAGTGTATTGAACATTCCTTTTAGAGGTACGCAGGCAGCTATAATAGGAGAAGCCAATTCTCATGGTGGATATGCAAGGGTGAGTGTACTTAATAAAAAAGGTAAAACTCTTTATTCGTCATTAATTGATTTTTATAGTAAATATCCGGAGTCAGCTATCCGAATAGTAACTCCAAGTTTTACTAAAGGAAAATATATTTTGAGAGTTGAGGTTACAGGAATTTCACCAGTGTGGACGGACAAGACAAAAGCTCGATATGGTAGTGACGATTGTCTGGTTACATTGGATAAAATAGTTGTTTTTGAATAATATATTAATCATGGTAAAAAAATAAAATGGAAAAATTAAAGAAGATGTTACCTAAGTTTTGTGGCTTCCTGTTTTTCGGAACGATGTGTACATTTGTTTCGGCACAGAAAATTAACTATCAGGTGAATCCCCAAACAGGAGCCTTGCAAACATTAAGTATTGCGAACGACCCACAGAAGATGAACTGGTTGGTAGTTACTGACGGAAGTCAATATCGGTGGGTCAAGGAGAATTATGGATGGGGATTAGGATATGCGACTCAAGTAAAGGGAAATCGGAAAGAAAAAGTATCTTGGGAAATCCCTGCAGAAATGAAGCAAGAAGGAAACGAGCTTGTTTATATGGCAGGTGACATACGTATATGTGTAAAAAGAAAAATGGTAGAGGATGAGCTTATAGAAGAGTATACGTTTCGAAATCAGGGAAAGGATAAGGTGGCACTTGTTGATATAGGCGTCTATACGCCATTTAATGACAATTATCCGGGTTCGCGTACATGCATAAATGCACGTACCAATACCCATATTTGGGAAGGAGAAAATGCCGCTTATGTAAATGCTCTTCGAATGGGAGGCCATGCACCACACTTGGGGTTAGTGTTGACTAAAGGAGCAGTTAAAGGTTATGAGATATGGGAGCGTGGCAGAGATAAAGGCAATTCTCATACAAGAGGGATTATAGCTCTGAATTTGTCGGATTTGCAATTGATGCCCGGGAAAGAATATTCGATGTCCTGGTGTTTATTTGCTCATAAAGGCATAGACGATTTTCGTCAGAAACTGTTGGAAAAGGGAAGTGTATTTGTTTCTTGTAATAAATATGTGTTTGAAAAGGGGGAGAAGGCATGTATAGAGCTGGCTGCTGAAACTTCCATTCAGAAATGCGTATTAAAAAATCAGGATATTCATATTCCGATGAAAAAGCGAGGTAACTTGTGGATAGCAGAAGTTAAGATGGATCAATTAGGAGAGAATCGTTTTGATATTTTTTATGGGAAGGGAAAACAAACGCACGTAACTTGTTTGGTTATTGATAATGTGGACAGCTTGATAAAAAAACGGGTTGACTTCATTTGTGACCATCAGCAGATGAAAGAGTCCAATACACGTAAAGATGCTTTCATGGTTTATGATAACGAAAAGAATGAAATATATTTGAATAATACTCGCAACTGTAATCCTGTTGATCGGGATGAGGGTGCCGAACGTGTCGGAATGGGAGTTTTGTTGGCTAAATATTATCAGCTACATCCTAATGATCATATAAAAATAGCTTTGTTGAAATATGCAAAATTTCTACGTAATAGATTGCAGGAAAGTGATTACAAGACATTTTCTTCTGTTGATCGTAAGGGAAGAAATAGAGCATATAACTATGCATGGGTTGCGGATTTCTATTTTCAAATGTACAAAATCACAGGAGACAAGCAATATGCAGTAGATGGCTATATGACTTTACGGTCTATGTTTCGTCAGTTCGGGCATGGTTTTTATGCTATAGGGATTCCTGTGCATTTAGGGTTGCAAACATTGAAAGCTGCCGATATGGATGTTGAATATGAAACTCTGAAGAATGATTATATACAGGTTGGAGATACTTTTGTGAAAAACGGACTGAATTATCCGGCAAGTGAGGTTAATTATGAACAAGCAATTGTAGCTCCCTCAATTATCTTTTTGTTACAGCTTTATATGGAAACGGGAATTCAAAAATATTTAGATGGAGCTAAACAGCAAATGCCGGCATTGGAAGCGTTTAATGGGAATCAACCAAGTTATCATCTGAATGAAATTGCAATCCGGCATTGGGATGGTTACTGGTTTGGAAAACGGGAGATGTGGGGAGATATCTTTCCTCATTATTGGAGTACATTAACAGGAGCTGCTTTTTATCTGTATGCACAATGTGTTGGAGACAATACTTATAAAAGACGTGCCGAAAATATTGTAAGAAACAATCTTTGCCTGTTCTTTGAAGATGGTAAAGCCTCTTGTGCTTATATCTATCCCAATAGAGTAAATGGCGTGAAAGCCGGATTTTATGATCCTTATGCTAATGATCAGGATTGGGCATTAGTTTATTATCTATTGGTGAATAAGGATATTTATTAGTGAGTGATAGCAAGCTTTTTAGATAACAATAAAGCCGGTTAATGTTTGAAGTTAACCGGCTTTATTGTGACTTTATCTATTTACTTGTTATTCTGGGATACCCAAAGCTGTAAATTCGTAAATGCCGTCAGCCCACATTGCGGAATTACCTTTATGTACATTGACAACACCATAGATGCGTAGACGTAAATATCTATAGGCTGTAGGATCTTCTACATTCAGAATCAGAAATCCCACTTGCCAATTTGTTCTACCATCCACAAGCATTTTGTAACTTTTGCCATCCGGACTCCCTTCAATTGTATATTTATAGGCTGCTTCAGAGCCATTGACTAATCTTGTGGAAAGATTAATTTCTGAAATTCTAGCTTTTTTCTGCATGTCTACAGTGAACATATAAGGTGTACCTATAGTAGCATTTGAACTTTTTTGGAAGTAAGTAGAGGAGTCTAAGCTTGCTCCATCCGTAATACAGTCAGCTTTGACTCCTTTTGCTCCAGATACAGCAGATGTAACAGGAACATTTAATGTCAAATTCTTACCATTTTGTACAGGGATAATTCCATAATTGTCATTGAATTCCAAATATCTGTAATAATCCATGGAAGCATACCCTTTATTAAATGCAGCAATAGTGATTCTGGGAAAGTTACCGTCCGGAGTTTTATATTTCCGTTGTGCCCCCCAATGATAGCTCCATACTCCATAAGTCGTTCCTACTTTACTAATTCTGTTAAACTGTGCATCAAAAGTTGTATTATTACCGATTTCTCTTATAGGTGTCCATTCACCTGCCAAGTCAGTTGTTGAGGTATACATCGTTTGACTGGGATGCCATCCGGAAGCCTTTGAACTGAAGAAGTAGTATTCTCCGTCTTTTTTGATAATTGCAGGAGTTTCTCTATGTAATCCTTTACATATTGTATTGACTAATTCGACTGGTTTTGTCCAGGAGGCATCCAATTTATATATATTTATATCACTGTTTGTGTTAGTGGCAGAAAGGAGATATGCTGTATTGTCATCATCAATAAAAAGCGATTGATCTCTTGAATCATGTCCTAATGGGCGTTCCATAGTACCTACTTCAAGTTTACCTTTAGGGGTAATTTGCGCTAGATAGATTTTAGCTGCTGTGTATCCATTTTCATCTTCATAATGTGAAGATAATACGACTTTTCCTGTCTTTGGATTATATCGGAACGCATTACCTTCCATTTTGACATTCGGATAAAAGGCTAACTCTCGAGGAGTACTCCAACTTCCATTTAATCCTGTTTTAGAGTAACTTTCAGTGACTAGCCATCCTTTGAGTTGTTGTCCATCAACAGTCTTCTCCGTATTTTCTATTTTATAGGAAAAATAAAGATCATTGATTTTCATTCCTTGTGGTTTGTTACCGGAGGATTCTTTTGTGATGTATTTGCCATTCAGGTTGTCGTAAACTTTACTTTCACCGGTAGGAATAAAAGTGGTAGCTTGTTGAGAAATGGAAGTCGCAACTTTTTGTCCGTTATAAAAAGCTTCTACATGGTAAGTAAAAGTTTTGTTGACCATTAGATTGTAATCATCGTATGTGTTACCTTTAGCTTCTCCAATCAGGTTATTGTCCCGGTATATTTTGTAGAGGTCAGCATCTTTTCGTTGCATCCAGTTTAACTTGACATTGTTGACTTCATTGCTGCCTGCTAGTTTGAAAACGGTAGTTGTGACTGCCCAACTACTTACTGTCTCCATACTGATCTCTCGGGATTGAAAAGCGAAAGAAGGAACAGTTGACAGATTGGGCAGACATATAAAAATGAATAAGAGGTAGATCTTTATTCGTTGCTTTTTTATATTCATAATCTAATTAATTTAATTAATTGTTTGAAATATGTCTGGAAGTTATTGGGCTCCCATTAGTTTCAAATTATTAGTCCTGTAAGTTGCAGCGAAAATGTCTGCTTCTTTATATTGGTATTTATCTGAATCGAAATATACAGCAAAATCCTGCATAAGTTTTTTAGAATATTCTGTAAGGTATAAACTTGTTCCATCGAATGTATTTGAACCGGAAACAGTAATATATTTCTTGTCTTTTGCATTCTGTATCTGATAATAACCGTCTTCTAGCAAGTTAAATATCCAACATTGAGCATCATTCTGTTTTTCCGGATTTAAACGCAGGGTTCCGAACAATGATTCTAAGAATTTTCCAGTTTTAATGTCTTTTAGTTTATATCCATTAGGAATATCAGTTTTAATAAACTCCAAACTTAAATTAATGGTATCATTGTCATCTGCTATACTAAAACCATTAATCGGTTTTGATACCAAACGGTCTGAGTTTTTCTCCAATAGTGAATAAATATTACCGTTTATGATCTTTTCAGCTCTTTTATAACGGTACATTTTATCAAAGATACTTAAATCCCATTGGTTATACCACTTCACTACTGGATATCCTGAACGCATACTGATCGGCAACCATACATGGTGGGATTTCTCTACATTTTTGGAATTCCAGCGATCTCCCATATAGATATATGCATTTGTTTTATTGTTCACTTTAAAAACATAGCAGCTTTGTGAATTATAAGTTACTTGTTTTAGTTTGTCTACTGCAAAGTTGCGACCGGTAGTCCATTCATTTAAAATACTAGTAGTATATGCTGTTTTTCCTGGATTAGGAGCCCAGCCAGTACAACCCGAGAACAACCCATAATAGTAATCACCAACTTTAAAAATAGCTGGTGCCTCGTATTTTAGCCCTTTCAATATTTTGGTTTCAGTAGGGGTGGGTTCTAAATAATCATCTCTCAATAAAGAAACATTCATGTTGGTGTTCATGTCTGTTGAACAGAAATGGTAGGCATCTCCGTTCGTATCTACAAAAAGAGTTTGGTCACGTGATTCGTTTTTGTTGGGACGAAAAGTTTTATATAGTATATAGGGACCCTCTATTTTGTCACTTGTTGCCACACAGACTCTTGCAGCTCCATATCCATCACCACTTTCCCAATGAGTCCACATGACCCACTTTTTTGTTTTAGGGTTATAAATAACCTTAGGACGTTCGAATAAACGTCCATGCGATATGTCATTCATGTCTTCTTTAGGTTCTCCTTTTGTTTTTAAAGACAACCCTAGCCGCTTCCAATTATATAAATCTTTAGACTGATAGCAACTTACCCCATTAGAAACAAAGCCTGTGCGATCTTCTCCAAACCAATAATAAAATCCATTTTCAAATACTACACAACCGCCATGTGCGTTGATTTGTTCTCCGTTTATATCATTCCACAAAACACCCGGACTAATCTGAGTGTTTTGTGAAAAAGCAGAAATAACAGAAAACATAAAGTATATAAATAGAATATGTCTCATAATTTTGCTATTTATTCTTCTATATTTTAATATATCTTTTGGCAATGTTATTTAGATGGAAGATTAATTGTTATAGTAGGTTGCATGGGGGCATAGGCACCGGATTCATCAATAGTGAAGTATTCTATATCTGAAGTGTTATCCACGAAACCAAATTTAGGTGTGTAGTTACATGATACTCCTGTTAATTTGGCGTTGTCAACTCGGATTGCACCGATGTCATTACCCCATTTACCACGTCCTACAGTGAAGGATATGCGTAGCTGTTTACAATCTGCAGAAGTTGTATAGTCCATAGAGTACATTTCCCAATTATCACTGGCTATTTCTGTAACGACTCTTTTTTCTTTATTTTGTGCTTCTTCAATGATCATTTTACCAGTCAGTGTACCTGCTTTTTTGGCAATGCCACCTTTGAGTAATGCAGATAATGTATAAGTTTCATTAGGGGCAACGTCTACAACCTGCATGAGAATTCCATCACTCCAGCCGGCGGCCCATTTATAAGGTTTTATTTCGAAGATATGATTATCAATATCTTGCATATTGTCTATCTCTTCTGGCTTGATATATTGTTCAGAATTCCATCGGTCACCTATTACAACATCCCATCCTTCAACAGCTGTTACTAGTTTGCTTTCCGGATTTGTGTCAAATTCCCCTTCAAAGTCGGGATTTTTCAATAGGTTTTCTTCTGCTTCTCCAATTCCCGATGCAAAGTATGGCTGGGGAGCATAGTCGATAATACGAACAGAGTCAATTGGCATACCGTCTCTGTAAATGAAAGCGCGGTTATCAGGGGTTACTGCAATACGATAAGTGTGTGCCTCTCCGTCGTTGTTATAGAATTTACCTTGCCCGCCTTCTTTTCCAGCAGTGGCGGGGTTGGAAATATTTTTTTTGTATGCATTATATAATCCAACTTCAGTAGAAGTTATATATGCCTTAAATCCATATCCTTTTTCATTGACAAAGTAAGGATAGAAACATTTTTCCGGTTCATCAGTTTTTACTCTAAATTCAAGGGTGTATCCTTTGGAACCGGGATTGAACGTTTTGTTGAATTCGGAATCATTTCCACCTTTGTAAATGGGCGATTTTGAGATGTCTTTAGCAGGAAGTGCAGTGCCATATCCTTTTACTTTCAAATAAGAACGATAATCTCCATTTCGTAGTACTATTTTGCCTTTTGTTAGTATTTTGGAACTATTTAAAGTTACGGTTACTTTTTGTTTGCCGCTGTTGGCAGGTATCACAGATGGAGATACAGTAAACCCGTTTGGCGCAGTAATTTTTATTTCTTTATTTGTGAGTGATTTGGAACTTATAAAGAAATGTTCAGATTTGTTTGTTCCATTGATAATCATTAGTGGTAAATGAGCATCTTCTGTTACTTTTTGGGTCTCTTCTTTTTTCTCATCTTCCGGTATTGTAGCGTAAGCAGTTGTTATACTGCTAGTCAACAACGTCATTGATAAGAACATGATTTTTACATACTTTCTTTTCATGATACTGAATGTTTTATAGTTTAATATTAATAATTGATTTTATGAGCGTATTATTCTTTTGCAAAGTTGCAGAAACTATTTATAATAAGAGTTCTTGAATTAATCAAATACGTCTAATTTTGAATTATCAGTTTTTTGTTGTAGTTACAGGGGTTTAAAAATCATTCAGAAGGTCTGAAAATCATTCAAGAATGTTTTTTTATGGCGGCTTTGCTTTATTTTATAGTTAAATAGCTTGCTTTAAAATGGATTTTCATTTATTATTGTGCTGAATTTATAATATAAGCTATGAAAATAAACAGAACTACTATCATATTTGTGCTTTTTATAATGAATATAATAGGTCCAATTACGGCACAAGAATTCTCCGTAGAGATACTTCCATTGAGTAAACAGTTGCCTTCTAATTCTGTTCAGAGGGTATTTCAGGATCGTGAAGGTTTCATGTGGTTTGGTACTCGTGAAGGCTTATCCCGCTATGATGGCTATCGGATCTTGACTTTTCGGTCTGGAAAAACGACTCCGGATTTATTGACTGATAATCAGATTACATGTATTACAGATTCTTGGGAACGTATATTGATTGGTACTAAAAAAGGGCTGAATATACTGAATAAGAAAACTTATGAAATTAGTCATATTGATAATGAAGAGTTGAAAGATCAGGAAATTCGTTCGATATTGTTTGATTCAAAGGGATATATATGGGTAGGAACTTATGTGGCATTATATCGTTGTTCCAGTGATTTTTCTTCTTGTAAAAGGTATGATAGTTCTTTGCCTGTTACAAGCGTGAATTCCATTTATGAGGATACTGATAACAATATTTGGGTAACTTTCTGGAGGAAAGGAATATTCCGTTATGATCGGATAAAAGATACTTTTGTTAAATATCCGGTGCTTGGAAAGGAGAACAATCCGTTTAGTGTTTTTCAAGATGATAAGAAGCAGCATTGGATAGGTACATGGGGAGAAGGACTATATAAGTTTTATCCGGAGGAGAGTGATGAGCAAGTTTATATGCCGGTAGAAAGTGTAAAAAAGGGTGAATTACCTGGAAATGGTACTTTTTTCAGTATTCAACAAGATAAAAAATATGGATATCTATGGTTGGTTAGTTCTCGGGGGCTGTATGCTGTTCGTAAGCGAGTTGATAATTTAGTGGAAACGATTGATATTAGCGACATTTCGTCTAAATTGAATAATATTTTTAGTGAAATATGCTTGGACAAATCGGGTAATTTGTGGATCGCTTCTTTTAATGAGGGGGTAGCCTATATTAATTTGGATAAGCCGATTATTCAGAATTATTCGATGCCATCTATAAAGAAGATAACAGGGCTTACTACCAATATTCAAGCTATTTATAACGATAATGATGGGGATATTTGGATTAATCAGAATCGTTTAGGATTAGGAATCTATAAAAAAGATAGTGATAAAATTATTTGGTATAGAGATATACCAGATTTGAGAGGCTTATCTGGTATGGAAACTATCGGCTGCATCGGGTATTCTTCTTCAAATGACCAAGTTTTGGTGGGACCATCCTACCAACCATTTATCTATATTTTAAAGAAAGAGAAAGGACAGGTTAAGCTTGTTTCACAGATAGATTTGCAGCAATATATAAGGGGTGCCGGTAATAATCCACAATTCTTTTATGAAGACAAGAAGCTTAATGTTTGGGTTATAACATCATTGGGACTGTTTGTGAAGCCTGCTGGTGATTATAATACGCTAAAAGAAACAGGTTTTCTTCAGAGAGAAATAACAGGACTGGCAGAAGATAATTTGGGGCATATATGGGTAAGTACCAGACGTAATGGAGTTTTCTGTTTGACTGTTTCTGATGATTTTCAGATTAGAAAAGAGAATGTTGTAAAATTTGATGTGGAATCAGGACTGCTAATAAGTGATAATATTGAAGATTTATGTACAGACAACGAAGGAAGGGTATGGATGGGAAGTCAGGAAGGCTATGTGTTTTTGTACAATCAAAAGTCTAAAACAGTTGAAGATTATTCGGATGTATTTACTACTTTAACTGAAGGTGTTCAGGATATGATGATGGATAAAACCGGACATCTTTGGATTTCTACTAATAAAAGAATTATAGAATATGATCCTAAAACAGGGGGACAGATAAACTATCAGGCCGGACAGGACATCGTTGTAAATTCCTTTACAAAACACTCTTGTTTTGAAAGTCAGGCAGGAGAAATGTTTTATGGAGGAAATAGGGGGATTGCTGTATTTATGCCTTATAAACGCCTGGCTGATAAACCGGAGAAAATACGAACTCATATTGTGGATGTTAAAATGGGAGATGAATCATTATTAACAGGAAATCTCAATGAACGTTTTAATTTGCTTAAAAGAACCTTGAAACTACACGCCGAAGATCAAAATATAGAGATTGATTTTTCTTCCTTAAATTATAGTTTTCCGACAAAAATCCAGTATGCCTATAAAATGGAAGGAGTAGATAAAGACTGGGTGTATATTAAAGATGGACGCCAATTCGCCTATTATAACCGGCTTCCTAAAGGAAAGCATACCTTTTGTGTGAAAGCAACGGATATAAATGGGTTGTGGAGTAGCCTTGTGACAAAAGTGCAGGTGGACAAGGAACCTGCTTTTTACGAGACTTGGTGGGCTTATGTAATTTATGTAATGCTCATTCTATTAGTCTGCTATTCTTTTTATTATAGAACAAAACGAAGAATGCAATTACGTCATGAATTAAGTGTTGCTCAAATAGAAAAGGAAAAGTCGGAGGAACTTGTTCAGGTAAAATTGCGCTATTTTACAAACATCTCCCATGATCTTCTCACACCATTGACTATTGTTACTTGTTTGATTGATGATGCAGAAATCACTTATAAAAATAAGATTCCGCAGTTTGACATGATTCGTACCAATGTGAATCGTTTAAAAAGATTGTTGCAGCAAATACTTGATTTCCGTAAAGTGGAGAGTGGAAATATGAAACTGAAGGTGACTTCAGGAGATATTGTATCTCTGATTCGTGATGTCTGTGATTCCAACTTTATGCCTTTGATTCAGAAGAAGAAACTGACTTTTACTTTTGAATCACCAGAAGAAACAATACAGGCATATTTTGACGTAGATAAGATTGATAAAGTTGTTTTTAATCTTTTATCTAATGCTTATAAATATACAGGAGAGGGGGGAGAAATAAAGGTTGCATTATCGGTTTTTCTACAGAACGGTCATACTTATCTATCTATAATAGTCAGTGACACAGGTAAAGGAATCGCTTCGGAAGATATTGATAAGATATTTACTCGATTTTATACCAATCAACATTGGGTGTCGAGTGAAACTAATGGTATAGGTCTTTCACTTACAAAGGAATTATTAGAACTGCATCATGGAACAATAAGTGTGGAAAGTGAAGTAGGCAGAGGTTCTTCATTTACTGTAATTATTCCTATTGATAAGGAAAGCTATACAGAGGCAGAGATAAATGTGGAATCATCGCAGGAGCTGAAAAGGGAGAGCGGAATTGGTACAATGAATGCTGAAAATAATATATTGGATTGGAAGCAGTTGGAAGAGGGAGACATAAATACTACGATTAGTGATATTCGCCTTTTATTGGTAGAAGATAATGAAGAATTACTATATTTGATGAGGCGTATCTTATCCAAGCATTATAATGTGCTGACAGCTAAAAATGGAATAGAAGCTTTAGAAGTGATGAAAGAATATGAAGCTGATATTATTGTAAGTGATGTTATGATGCCTGAAATGGATGGCTTGGAATTGTGTCGTGTCGTTAAGGGTAATCTGGATACAAGCCATATACCTATTATTTTATTGACAGCTAAAAATAGTGCGGAAGACCGTATTGAATGTTATAATGCCGGAGCTAATGCATATATCTCTAAGCCCTTTGAATTGAAGGTGCTTGAAGCTCGTATTGATAATTTTCTGGCAGAGAAGAAGAGCAAACAGGAAGAATTCCGTTCAGATGCTGAAGATATAAACTTTAATTTGTTGGATGCAACTGATATTGATAAGGAATTTTTAAAGAAAGTGACAGATGTCATACAGGAAAATCTATCATCGTCCACATTTGATGTAGTTCAGCTGGCAGATGCTTTAGCCATGTCTAAGTCTTCTCTTTATCGTAAGACAAAGGCGATAATAGGTTTGTCTCCGGTTGAGTTTATTCGGAATGTCCGCTTGAAACAAGGAGTGAAGATGTTGAAAAATAAATCGATTTCTGTATCAGAAGTAGCATATATTTGTGGGTTTTCTAATCCTAAGTATTTCTCAACATGTTTTAAAGAAGAATTTGGCGTAACTCCTAAAGAGTTTCAAAAATCAGATACTAGTCAGTGAGTAAATTTTAATCATATTAATTTGATCTATGCTCTATCATGAATATCAACTGTGTTCTTTATGGTTGATATTCATGATACTTTATAGACGTATATATCTATATTGGAGTAGAGATTGGTTGATTTCCAAACTTCATGAGTGTATTTTTGAACTAATTGAGATAAGTTGAATAAGTTTTCTATAATTGCTCCAATTTCAAACCCATTTGGTTGATTTTTGTACCCCAAATTTCTTAAAAAGTATGAATTTTGTCTCCTGATATACGAGTATTAATTTTTAATTCTGTGCAAATGAAAAAGCGTTTTTTTCTATTGAATATATGCTGGGCTTTCATTTCTATATTGAATGCAACTCAACATAGACAGGCGGAAAATCCATTAGTTATTTCTACAGCTGAAGATTTGAAAGCTTTTGCCAAGTCTGTGAATAGTGGAAATTCTTATCAGGGGAAAGTGGTAAAGTTGTCAGCTGATATTTGGCTGAATGATACGGTGGGGTGGCAAAAGTGGAATCGACAGACAAAAATGAAGTCGTGGACTCCGATCGGCATACCTAGAGCTCCTTTCGAAGGTACTTTTGATGGAGACGGACACTTTATTGCAGGATTATTTGCAAAAACTGGTTCTGAAACGTTTTCCCAAGGGCTTTTCGGATTCTTGAAAAGAGCGACTGTAAAGAATGTCCATATACGATTTTCTCATTTTATTTCTTATGACTATGTTGGTGCTCTTGCTGGTTATATTTCCTACAATACGCAGATACATAACTGTTCTAATGAGGGGACTATAGAGGCTGAACGCAACTTTTCCGGTGGACTTGTTGGGTTTTCTTCCGGGCAAAATCGTATAATTAGTTGTAGCAATTATGGTAGAGTATATGGTCATCGTTGTGTAGGAGGAATTGTCGGCTATTTTGAAGGTGGATCTGTTTATAATACTTTCAATAGGGGGGAAATTATAGGGCGTTATGAGCATGTAGGGGGGATTATTGGTGAATTTTCGGAGCCTTATCAAAAAACGGTCAAAGAGACAGGGCTTAAAGAATTGCCAAATGATACCGTGGCTAATTGTTATAATACGGGACGAATAATAGCGAGAGATGTGGCGGGTGGTATCGCTGGTCATGTAAATTTGCATCCTATTGAGATAACGACTTGGAAAGTTGTATTTGCTAATAATTATAACACAGGACAGATTCGTACTACTTATCCACCTGTTACGGATGGGCTGGTAGGGGTATATGCTTATTTTGCAATACCCGAGACTCAGGTTATCCCAACTATCGACCGGATTAACCGCGATGGAGGGCCTTGTTTTTGGAGTGAAGAATCATGCAGGGTAAAAGATATAAAGAAACCTCGTTTCGAAAGTGAAAAAATACGTTCTGAATCTTGGAATAAGATCATGTACGGAGTTATGAAGATACCGGAGTCTTTTAGGTATTTCACTGACAATGAGATGAAACAGCAGTCTTTTGTAGATTTGCTGAATAAATGGGTTGATAAAAAAGACATATTTTCCCGTTGGAGTTTAGATAAAGAAGGAGTGAACAAAGGATTCCCTGTATTTTGTAATTAAGCGTGAGTCATGAAAAAAGTTTGTATTTTAATGATATTGTTTTCATTTGTCTCTGGCATCGCAAATTGTTATGCACAGATAGGCAAATTTGATAAGGATTCCCTGATGAATCGTTTTGTTTATCAATTAGGTGTTTTTCCACAGGAGAAAGTCTATTTGCATACGGATAAAGGGACTTACATGGCGGGCGATACGCTCTGGTTTCGTTCTTATATTGTCGATGCTACTTTACATAAGCCGTTGCAAAATAAATATATATTCGTAGAACTGGTTAATCCGCTGGATTCAATAGTGTCACAAGTATTGGTACGTCCGGGCGAAAATATTTATCAGGGGTATTTGCCATTGTCCCGTGAACTCGTTGACGGTGATTATACTTTACGTGCATATTCGAGATACATGTTAAAGAATGGAAGCGAATGTATATTCAGACGACCGATAAGAATTGTTACCGTTGCGTGGAACAAAGTAGGAATGAGGGCTCTTTCCCGTCCCGCCGGGAAGTCGGAATCACTAAGCTTGTCTTTTACAACAGGTGGTAAGCCGATGCAACTTCAACGTGCGGAAATGTCTTTGAAAGATAAGTCGGATATTGCTTTGAAACTGTCCGAGGCGAAAGATGGTTTTAATGTAGAGTGGGGGAAGAACGACTGGAAAGGGAATGCATCGTGGCTATTATCAGTGAGAGATTCGGAAAATAACGTGTACCGTCGTTTTTTACCCATGGCTACCCGTAATGAAGAATATGACGTAACATTTTATCCGGAAGGTGGATATTTATTGAATGGTTTGGAATGTCGTGTCGCTTTCAAAGCAATGGGGCGGACAGGGAATGCGGCTACTATATCTTTGGATGTAGTAGATGAAGCTGGTGAAATTATAACTTCCACCCGTACACTTCATGAAGGAATGGGGACATTTATGTTGACCCCGGAGATTGGTAAAACATATTTGGTGAAATGCACTGATGAATTTGGTCGCAACAGAGAATTTAAGTTGCCGCCAGTCAATGCCAAGGCTCTACATGGCTTGCGTGTCGATGCACTGCGTGATAATTTCAGGGTATCATTACTATCTGTTGCGGAGTCACCTTCTGAACCTCTATATCTGGTAGCTCACGTTCGTGGAGCCATTATCTTCTCTGAAGAATGGAAAGAACCGCAAAAAAAATACTTGCTACCCAAGCAATATTTTCCTGCAGGAGTGGTTCAATTCTTGTTGTTGAATCAGAATGGACAAGCATTAAGCGAACGTTTGGCTTTTTCTGACTCTTATACCCCTGTAATATGCAATTTAACAGTTAATGGGCCGATCACAAAAAAACGGGAATCAATATCAGTAAATGCCAGTTTGCAAGATATCAATCAGCGGCCCTTGAAAGGAGTTTACTCTGTATCAGTAGTAGATGGCAAGTTCGCCTCTGTAGACTCCTGTTATAATATTCTTTCCCATTTGTTACTTGCTTCCGAATTGAAAGGGAACATTCAGTCACCGGGATTTTATTTCAAAAAAGAAAGTACCTCTGCGCGAAGTTGTCTTGATTTACTGATGTTGACTCAAGGCTGGAGAAGATATGATCTGACTGCGATTATTCAGGGAAAATATAAAATTCCTGTGTTAGAAAAGCATACGGAAATGGCCATTCAGGGGCGTACACTAGCTGCTGGAGGATTACTTTCGAAATCAAATAACGAACATTTGGTTACAATTGCCGGAACGGGTAACCTGAAAGGATTCAAAAGGGTCACTTCTACTGATAAAGATGGATATTTCTGTTTTGACAGCATAGCCTATGTCGATGGGAGTGGATTTCATATTGACGCCATGCAATTGAATGCAAAACGTACTGAAGCTATTGAACTTTTCGAATCTGATTATTCTAAAGATATGCCACTTTATCCGCAAACACTGTTGGAGGATGATTCTGTACGAAGTGTTCAGAGGGAAGATGTGGAGATGATAACCCGTTTGGATAACCTGCATTTTCTACTTCAAGATGTTATTGTAAGAGCTCCAATGTGGGGAAGTCGTGATTATCGTATGTTTACTGACAGGGAAGTAGTGCGTTACAAAGATATGCGTACATTGTTGAAAAATCAAGGGTTAACCATCTCCACTTTGGCTGAAGAGCCGGAAGAGACGCAGTTAAGAGTAAATGCGGATAAGACACTGGCCGTCAGAGATACTGCTATGCTGTCAGGGGATGAGTATGATGCCGTAGAAAGTGTCTCTTCCCGTGATTCACAAGTGGAAGATATGATTTATTATGGAGATCAGCGGATATTGTTATTTGTTGATGATAACTATTGCAAACCAGACATTTTAGTGAATTGGATCACCCCCGGTGATATAGAAAGTATGGTTTTGGTGAAAGACGTAGATCGTTTTCGTGCAAATACATTATTGCGAGGCACATTGAAATGGAGTGAGAAGTTTTATCTCGACAGAGGATATGATTTGTGCCATGCCTATTGCCGCATTCCATTGAGTCGTGAAAAAATTGCGGTTCTCAATGTGACAACGAAAGATGGATTCGATTCTCGTTGTCTGGGATGGTGGTCAAGATATTATTTGAATACCCGGCAAAGGAATCATAGGAATACGACTTTTTATCCTTTAGGTTATCAGGCCCCGGTAGAATTTTATTCACCGAAATATGATACTGCTGCTAAGAAGGATAATGAGATTCCTGATTTACGAACCACTCTCTATTGGAATCCTAAGCTTGTGACGGATGAACGTGGAAATACTTCTTTCTCATTCTACACTTCCGATCAGCCGGGAAATTATTTTGTTTGTATAGAGGGTATTTCTGAAGATGGAGAATTGATTCATGTTGTAAAAGTCCTGATGCCTTGAATGATTTTTATACCTTTTCTGAATGATTTTTGGGAACAGAGTAAATAATGAGAGGATTGGTTTAATTTTGAACCTTTCTGAATGAATTTAGGACCTTGTTTGACTAAAAAATGCAGTGATTTGCAGTATGAATATCTTATTCAAATAAATTAAATGTTAATTAATTATTTCTATAATCTTTAAAATCTGAAAGCTGATGAAAAATGCAATAATTCGTACGTTTGCTATTGTTGCTTTGTTGGGATTTGGAAGTGAAATGAAAGCAGTTCGAAGTAGTGAAGCTTTCTATTTTTCAAATGACAGTATTTCGCCGGATGAAAATATCGGGCAATTATCGGAAAGGGAAGATTCTATTCGTAAGTCGATGGAAGAGGCTGTAATTTATAAGTTGAAAGACACGCTAGATTTATGGAACTTGTCGCGTTCACCTTATATATCTGTACAGCAATATTTGAAAGGTTCCGTACCTGGAGTGTATGTACAGGAAACTACAGGTGAACCGGGCAGTATGCAGAATATGTTGTTTCGGGGAGTATCGACTCCGATATTTTCAAAAGGAGATGTCGCTTCTACACAACCAGTTGTTTTTCTCAATGGGATTCCGCTGTTGATGAATGATGCTTTTGTTTATAATGTTAAATCGACAGAAGTGAACCCTATAGGTACGGCTACTAACATTCTGTCGGGTTTGAATCTGGATAATGTAGCCTCCATTGAGGTTGTAAAGGATGCTGCGCAGTTGGCTAAGTTAGGACCATTAGCGGCCAATGGTGCTATTTTGATCAATCTGAAAGACGGATTTTATGGTGGTAAGAATATGTTTATTCGTGCTAATGGTGGTGTCGCTATTCCTCCATCCAATGTGAAGATGACAAATGCCGCTAATGAGCATGCCTTTCGTATGCAGTTTGCTGATTATTGTGCAACAGGTGCTCAACGTGCTGCCTATCTGGAGAAAATGCCTGCATGGATGAAAGATGTTCGTGACATGAATTTTTTTGGAGAACCGGACTGGGCGGACGATTACTATAGCATGTCCCCACTTTATAACTTTAGTGCTTCTATGGGAAGTGGAGGAAGTTCAGCCAATTATATATTTATGATGGGCTATACCGGAAATAATGGAGTAGCGGATGAAACAAGTTTTGATAAACTTACGGCAAGTTTTGCATTAAATATGAAGTTGATTGATCAACTGGGGATGTCCTGTCTGATTAATGCTTCACGTTTGTCACGCAATGGAAACCGGAATCTTCGCGATCGTTATGCGGAGATTGAATATTTGCCGGATTTGACTACTCCTCTTTCTCCTGTTGCTTCCGTCTATCATTCTTATCTTGATCTTTACGAAGAATATAAGAAGAATGACAATCTGAACAATTTGTTGAATGGTTACCTGGCTATGAATTATAACTGGAATGGCTTGTTTGTAGACACCCGTTTGTTGCTGGATTACAATACGAATGTGCGTCATGTGTTCTGGCCGATGAATCTGATGGAATCTGTCAATTACGTATCCAATTATTCAGGATACAATCGACGCCTCATCTGGCAGTCGTCTGCAGATTATAAATTCAATTTAGGGCATAAACATTTTTTTAATCTGGGAGCCCAGGCTATTATAATGAAAAGCGTGCAACATTATAACTACACACAAGGTTATGATGGTAAAGACGATACAAAACCTACTACTAGTGGTGGTGGATTCCTCTATATGAAACGTTATGTAGACAAGATGACCCATAATATGGTGAGTACTTTGTTTTCTGTTGATTATAAGTATAAAAATCTTTTAGATGCACAAGTTGTCTTACGTGGAGATGGATCGTCCAATGTGCAGAAAGACAGCCGTTGGTTATTTACTCCTGCAGTTAGTGCTGGCCTGAACCTGAAGAACTTATTTTTGGTTGATACGGATTGGGTTTCTGACTGGTCATTGCGTGGATCATGGGCTAGAATAGGTCGTTATCAGGATAATAATAGGTTTGCGGCAGGTCCGCAATATACGGGAGAAGAATTGACCGGTTTCGGGCAACCGGTTATGTCTTCCTATTATGGATACGCTTCGGTAGCTCGTCCCTACAATACCGGTTGGGTAGGTTATGGGCTCGGATGGCCTTATTCGGACAAATGGAATGTAGGGTTGAACTCTGTATTCTTTAATAATCGTCTATCTTTGAGCATAGAATACTATAATAATACGGACTGTGATTTGATAACGGCCATTCCGGTGAAACAGGAATATGGATACAAATATAAGTATGCCAATGGGATGAAAGTCCGCAATTCGGGAGTAGAAATCACGCTTTCGGGTAAACCTTTCAATGCTCCCGGTAAATTTTCATGGGATGCATCATTTTCACTAGCTTATAATAAAAATGAGTTGTTGCAGTTGCCCGAAAACCTGAATGAATTAGTTGTTGGAAACCGTAAGTTGAAAGTCGGACATTCTATTGATCAATTCTGGTTGTATCAAAATGAGGGAGTTTATGCTGGTGACGCTGAAGTTCCCGAGGTGAACGGTAAAAAGCTTTCTATGAGCTCAATTCCGTTTGCAAAGAACGATCCGAAGTGGAAGGACCAGAATGGAGATAACGTAATTAATGATGATGACCGTGTACTGAAAGGACATACATTGCCGCCTGTCACCGGAAACTTCATCAACAATTTCAAATTTGGACGTTTTGATTTGGGAGTCAACCTTTTCTTTGCGTTGGGGCACGATGCTATCAATTACCGTTCCTCTCAACGTTATAATTTCCTGGCATTGGAGAATACTCCGTCTTTAGAGAGTCTGCGTGAAATATTTTTCTGGCAGACTACCAACGACAAGAACAGCTATCCACTTTACAATCAGATGAGCGGCCTGATGCCATATCGTGCCGAGCAAGATCTATTTCTGGAGAAGCTTTCTTATTTGAAACTTCGTTCTTTAACGCTTGGTTATACATTACCGCTTGGCAAGAAAGCATACAAGGGTGAAGGAAAAAAGAAGGAGATGAGTAAGAAAAAACTGACTGATATTTATTTATATGTCACAGGCAGTAACTTATTCACTTTGACCGGATTTAGTGGTGATGATCCTGAACTGATAGATGTTGACGGTTATTATCGTGGCTATGGACAGCCGTTATCCCGTTCAGTAATTCTCGGAGTTAAATTTAATTTTTAATCTAATACATTTATGAGATATATGAATCAGATATTGTGTTTCAAAAGAATGATAAAACCGTTGGCATTGGCAGCTGTTTTATTCTATTCTTCTTGCAGCGATTTGTTGGAGAATGACAATGCATTCTTTCATGTCTCTACACAGGAACAGCAGTGGAATTCGTTGACCGATACCCGTTCCGCTCTGTTTGGTATCTATGGCTTGATGCGTACCGCTTTGGGTGAAAACAATGGCTTTTGGGCGGCAGGTGATTTGCGCTTGGGAGACTTCACGGTGCGTATGCGTGACGATTTACAAGCCATCCGTGACAACCGGCTGGATGCACCGTATGATAATATTCGGCAGATTTCTAACTGGAACCGTTTTTATAAGGTAGTCAATGCAGCTAGCGTGTTTATCGAGAATGCAGGAAAAGTATTGGAGAAAGATAATGCATATTCAGAGACAAATTATATTTATGATATGTCTCAAGCCCGCGCATTGCGTGCATTAGCATACTTTTATATGGTACAGATGTGGGGAGATGTCCCCTTGATTACTCAATCTTATGATAACGGAACATTTCCGGAAGTGTCACGTACCGATAAAGAAATAGTTTTGAATTATGTTGAAAAAGAACTTTTAGCAGTCTCTCAACTATTGCCTGAATTACTCGGATCTTCATCAGACAAATATTATGACGGAGATGCAAATACATGGCGGGGGTTACTTATAAATCGTTATTCTGTATATGCCATGTTGGCTCATGTGACAGCTTGGAAAGGTAATTATATTGATGCCGAAGCCTACTCCGGACAAATACTGAACAAATTACCATCTTTCATTAAGAATGGTACAACAGCTCCCTATACAACCACGGAAAACCTAGTTAGCGCGACAGGTATGTTTAGTAGCAAATACAGTAACGATTTCAGTGTTACCCGTCTGGTTGCTTTTGGTTATAGCTATGTGAACAGTGATAAGGGGGATGTGAACGAAACCGGAACTGACGGACATTTGGAGTCATGGACATTAGCCGAACCGATTATCAGAAAACAGTTGCCTGACATTTATCTTTCTAAAGATACATTGGAAAAAGTCTTCATGAATAAATTCACGACTGATAATCGTTATGGAGTGGATGCATTGTCCAATCCTGTTCAATATTTTGACGGTTATATTACCGGCATAAATTATCAATATCCACTTTTCACAAAGATGAAAGTAGTACGTGACGGTGAAGATAAAACTAATGATTTGGGAGTCTTTAGTTCATATATCGTCTGGTCTCGTTTAGAAGATATGTTGTTGATGCATGCAGAAGCACTGGCAGTCCTGAATCGTCCGGAAGATGCATTGGTTGATTTGAATACACTTCGTGGAGTGCGTAATCTGCGTAGTCTGTCTTATGCTAAAGATTTGCAAGGTAATGTAAAAAACTTGCTGAAGGAAATTTTTCAGGAACGTCGCAGGGAGTTGATGGGAGAAGGACACTATTGGTTTGACCGTGTTCGCGAAGCCCGCGTGGTGGGTGATGACCGTACAATGGTTGAACTTGTGAATAATGGTGGAGTTTATTGGCCTGTGGCTGGCGAAGTATTACGGCATAATACCGCTATCACACAGAATGAATATTGGAAACGCTAAAAACAAGATACTATGAATAAGAAGTTATTGGCTATTGCTTGTAGCTGGGGAGCTTTATTGCTTTCATCATGTATGGACACATCTGTGGTGGAGTCCGATATGTCGGGAATACCATCTCAAGGCATTACTTACTATGATGGTACTATTTATGAATATCTGGAAAATGGTGATCATAGTTTGGGAGTTACTTATGATTCCTTACTCTATTTATTGGATTGTTCCGTTGAAGAGAGCTCTGTTCCCTTGAAGTTCCAGGAACTGAAAACCTGTTTGCAGGATGAAGAGGGGGAATACACCTTGATGGCAGTTCCTGACTCTTGTATCAGACTTGCTTTAAAAATGTTGAATAACTATCGGAGATTGAATAATCTAGTTATTGATGCGAAAGATATTCCGGCAGATGCTCCGGAAAGCGAGAAGTATGCAGCAGGTGAATTGACATTGGAGAAACTGTTGAATTATCGCAAAGAAATAGAACATACGGATGCGCAGACACAGAAGCCAAAGATCGATATTTATGAGTATAAAGCCCCGTTGGATACTATGCTATGTCGTTATATGACAGCTGGCTTGTATGACACCGAGAAATTGTCGCGCGTGACCTCAGCCGAAGGAACAATCATACAAGGTCTGTATTCTTATCGAATGAATTTGAGTTACCGGAGATTGCCAGCCAGTGGATATATGGGTGCCGGTCCGCAGGATATTACTTTTTACGATATGCGCAACACCTTGAATATGACTTATTGGGAGTCTACTAAGGTAATGTGGACGGATGTTCAAACCAAAAATGGTGTTATTCATGTACTTTTTCCGCAACATGAGTTCGGATTCGGAAATTTTATTCACTATTTTAGAAATGTAGGCCATGAAGAATAGAAGAGAAATATGTGACAAATTAGGTAAAAGCGGCTTATTGTGCGCTATGTTATTGGTGAATGCAGGTTGTGTGGATAAATATTTACCGGATGAAAAAGATGCTTTCGACCGTAACGTTGCTTATACGCGTACCACGTTCGATCCGGTTATGGGACATATCGTATTCTATACGGATATATGTAATGTTGCCAATTCCACTTTGCCGTTGACATTTGAGATTACGGATATGATGCATAACGACGGATCGCCGGCACCCGAATTAGAAGAATTCTATCCCGTACGTGTATGGAAGAAACCCTATTTAGGTACAGAGAAATCCATTGACGAGATCAATGCTAAGCGAGGAATTGAATATCGTCGTCTTTTCGATGTGCGCAAAAATAGCGGTGAGATTGTAATGTGGGGTGAAGCTAATTCCGGTATCTTGCGTTGTCAACCCGATTCCGGTTATGTATTCAATATGAATATATCTAATTCCGGTGGATATAAAGTAGTGAAAAGAATGCGTCTAATGCCCAAACGCGAAGTAGATTTCGAACCATCTATTTATGATTCACAGACAGGACTGGCCATTGCCGAATATGTTTCACCGGAAACATCCAGAATGCGCTATGAACAGAATAGTTCTTCATTCTCTTATACTATTGAACCGGAAGATATTCATGTCTATTTTCGTGAAAACAAGGACAAACAGGATGGTGCCACTTCTTTGTCTATTTCCTTCTATGATCCGTCTTGGAATGTTATTGATCCGCGTCGTTTCAATGAAACCAATTGGGGGGGACTTTTTCAGGCCGGTTTCTTGAAAGGGAAGATAGGGCCGAAAGAAGTTGTGTATGATATGGCTTATCCACTTCCCCTGTTTAACGGACAGACAAAATATACCGATTCAAAAGGGGAGAAGGCCAGTGTAAAGTTTGCTACAAGTTGGTTCTCAAAGTATGGTTATCGGAATACCGGTTATTTTGTGTTTGACTTTGCTATCTATAAAGAAGCGCATTGGGAGATGTTGATACATTTTGCTAAAGGAATGCCTCAGTTAGGAGAGATTAAAGATTAATCTTAAATGTAATATAGAAATGAAAAATCGATATATTTTACTATTGTTTACATTGTTTTTCGTGGTCACAGGTTCTGTGGCGCAGGATGGAGCAGTGATAGTCAGCGGGACAGTTTATGACAAAGCCGGGAATAACGAGACTTTTCCGGGTGTGAATATCATCTGCCGGGATGCCAAAACACAAAAAAGAATCCGGGGGACAGCTTCCGATTTGGAAGGAGGATTTTCCATTAAGGTTCCTGTCGGTTCAGAGCTGGTATTTACTTATGTCTCTTATAAACCTACTATTTATAAAGTAAAGAAGTCTGTTTCCGGTATTAGTATCTTTCTGGAAGAAAATATCAACGAAGTTCAGGAAACGGTCATTGTGGGGCAACGTAGAGTCAGCAAAGCTAACCTGACTGCATCTGCTACAGTAATCGATGCGAAAGAACTGGCGGATACCCCTGTACCTAACATCATGAACTTGTTACAAGGGCGTGTAGCTGGTATGGATATCCAGATGAATAATGGTTTGCCGGGAGCATCAGGTACATATAATATTCGAGGTGTTTCGGATATTTCTCTTGTAGGGAATAATGATAGCGGGTGGGATCTTGCTTCTTCCGCTCCACTTTTTGTGGTGGACGGTATTCCGCAGACAGATGTAGAGGACTACAATGCCGAGGGATTGATTTCCGGATCAGGGGTAAGTCCGATCTCTAATATTCCTGTAGAAGATATTGCCAATATCCAGATTTTGAAAGATGCTGCCGCTACTTCATTGTATGGTTCGGCCGGTGCCTATGGAGTTATTCTTATCGAAACTAAAAAAGGAGATTCTCCCAAGCCTCGTGTGACTTATTCGGGCAATTTTACCATCTCCACTCCGCCCAGTCTGCGTGAAGTGGCAATCGGTAATGCGGAGCGGAATCTGCTAAAATGGCAGATATTGAATAACGATACCTCCCAATTGTATCACGGATATCAGGATATAATGTTCATGCCTGCCGTTTCTGACAGTCTAAATCCATATTTTAATAATAATACGGACTGGCAAGATCAATTTTATCGGGTTACGTACAATCAGTCTCATAACATAAGTTTCTCGGGTGGTGATAATTTGTTCAACTATAAAGTGAACGGTAATTATTATACAGAGAAAGGTATTGTGAAGAATACAGACTTTAACCGTTATGCCCTTACAGGAAACATGAATTATACATCTCCCAATTCGAAATTCACAATTGGTGTCGATATGAAAGTCGGATTTACCGACAATAGTACAGGTAGTGGAAATGCAGTCTCACAGTCCGGTGTAGCGAGTGGTGCCAGTGCTTCTTCCCTATTACCGCCACCCTCTCTCTACTCGGCTTCCGTAGCGGCTTTGCAGGTGTTCGGCGTCGAGAATTCAACCGTGAAATCCAATTATTCCGCTACGGTGAATTTAGGTTATGCCTTGCCATTTGATATCAAATGGAGAGGAACGTTCAATTACTCCTATAACTCTACCGACCAGGAAAAATTCACACCTGCTATCTTGAGCGACAGCAAGTATTCTGCCATTGCTTATAATTACAATAGTAATGAATCGAAAGTGTATATCGATACCCATGTCTCACGTACTTTTGATTTAAAATATGTCATGCTGGGGCTGACAACCGGTATCCGTTATAATTCACGGACATCAACAGGCAACAGTATCACATATACAGGCCTCCCCAACGATTACATTATCGGTCCGGTAGGTCATGGTAAATCGGAAGGTAGTGCTACTGTTAGTCAGAATCAGAGTACTTTTTCTTTTATGTTCGCTCCGAATTTCAAAATTAAAACTAAAGATTCATTTAAAGCAGGTGGAGACAAATATATTTTCGACCCTACAATAAGTCCGGAGCTAAGTTCCGTATATGGCACTCGTACGAAGTGGAACATAAATCCAAGTTTGGGATTCCGTTGGAATATCGGCTATGAAAGTTTTATGGACCGGTTTACCTGGCTTGATAATATGAGTTTCCGTCTGACGTGGGGACAGGTTGTCAAATACAAGGCTACCCGCTACGATGTGTTCGGTACTTATGATATAGATCCGGGAAACACTTACAATGGCGAATCATATATTCCGATTGATTATAAAAGATTGCCTAACATAAATCTGGATCCTGTTACTACCACTACTTGGAACTTCGGTTATGATATGTCTATATTCAACAACCGTTTGAGTGCGAATATTGATGCTTATTACCGTCAAGTGGATAATCAGTTGAGTGATATTGAGCTGCCTAACCATGCAGGATTTGAAAAAGTGAGGAGTACGGAAGTGAGTCTGGTCAATTACGGTCTGGAGGTATCTTTGCGAGGAAAACCATTATCAGTGCAGAGCAAATGGAATTTGTTGATCGGATTGAACTTTGCACTAAACAGAGATGTGATTACCAAGTTGCCGAATGAGGCCCGTCAGATTTTGAATAGTGACGCATGGGTAGCCAATCGTTTGGGTGGAAATACTACTTCGATGTTGCTCTATATTAATAAAGGTGTATATGCCACAGACGAAGACGTTCCGGTAGATCCGGCTACAGGCAAGCGCCTAAGGTTAGGGGGGAAGAATACGGATGAAGCATATTTCAAGGCCGGAGATCCTATCTGGGTAGATGTGAATGGCGATTATGTTATTGATGACAAAGACCGTGTAGTGGCAGCAAATGCCCGTCCAAAGGTAACCGGTGGACTGTTCTTCAATCTCTCTTATAAAGAATTTTCGATGCATGTAAATACATCTTTTGTCTTTAAACGCGATATTATTAATTCTGTGCTGGCAAAATCTTTTAAAGCATACGATGATCCGGTACGGAAGTCTATTGAAAGTTTGAGGAAAGATGCGTCTTTATCTCCGATTGAAAAATATAATTTTTGGACAGAAAACAACCGTTACAATGCGATTTATCCCAATCCGTACAACTATCATCACAATAAGGTGATTGATCCGTTCAGAGAAGCACAGACTCTCTTTTTGGAAGAAGGTTCTTATTTCAAACTGAATACTGTGTCGCTGTCTTATCGCTTTCCGAAACGGTGGCTTGACTTTTTCCGGGTAAGAGGGGTTACGTTGAAAGCTTCGGTCAACAATATTTGGACATTCTCCAATTATTCAGGTATCAGTCCCGAAAGTGTGAATGGTCTGGGACGTGACACGTCGGGTGGCTATCCTAACAGTCGCACATGGACAATGGGTGTGGTATTGAGTTTATAATCTTTTAAATATGAGAATTATGCTGAAATATATATCAATAGGATTATTGTTAATCTTTACATCCACTTTTTGCGGATGCAATCTGGATACCGATGATGAAGATAAGATGCCGGGTGATAAATTTTGGGAATCTGCTGCTAACGCAGAGGCATTTATGTTGAGTGTTTATCAAAATTTGCGTAAGGCAACTACAGATAATGGATTTTTTCTTTATGCCGGTGATGTACGCTGTGCTCCAATCACGGGACAGAATACAAATAACTATCTTTATCTGATTCAGAATGATATGAAAAATTATAAAGCGAAGAAAGATAGTAAAGAAGAGGGAACCTCCTCTGATTTTGGCGCTATCTATAACTGGCAGAATATGTATAAAGTAGTGCAGAGTGCCAATATTATGATTGAGGAGGTTGCCAATGTGAAGGAACTGTCAGCCGTAGAAGTGGAACGTTATCGGGCGGAATGTAAATTCTTGCGTAATCTGGCTTATTTCTTTATGGTGCGTATTTTTGGTGATGTACCCTATTATACGGAGGCTTATGCAGCTGCTCCACTGCCACGAATGGACAAGACAGTAGTTTTGAAAACTTGTTTGGCAGATTTACAGACTGTATTGGATAATGACCCTGATAAGGGTATTTTGCCGTGGCGGAATGGAAGTGGCAGCCTGCGTGCCAACCGGGGAGCGGTATTGACACTAATGATGCACATGAATATGTGGCTGGCATTTTTCGACGAAAACAATGCGGTAACTTATTATAATGAGGTGAGGCGTTTGGCTGAAACGGATTCTTGGATAGATAGTAGTATCTATTCCTTGCAGTCAATGAGCCAAATGTCAGAAGTGTTTCAAGGAGAAAGCAATGAAGGTTTGTTTGAGATTGCACAGAATGTCACTATGGGTGAGATATTTAAAACAGATCACATGTGGTGTACAAAAGTGGTATATAAAATACGGAATCGTACAGAACCGGAGTTCAAGTATAGCGAAGTCTTTTTGAAGCAACTCTATCCGGAGGAGACTGCTGATATGCGCAAAGAGTCCTGGTTTAATTATCTATATCTTGATGATGATGATTATGTGGGTACTGCACGAAGATTGGAGATTATAAAATTGTTGAACGCCGATACTAACGGAAATAGCACGATTCCCAATGCCGGTAATTACATTGTATTCCGTTTGGCTGACGCTATCTTGCTCTATGCTGAAGCGTTGAACAATCTGGGTGAAAGTAACGATGCCTTGCGTGAAGTTAACCGCATCAGACAGCGGGCGGGTGCTCCTGATTTTACAGATGCAGATAATCTGGATGCTTCTATTTATTGGGAGCGTGTACGTGAATTGATGGGCGAAGGACAGTATTTTTACGATCTGGTGCGTACACAGAAGATCTGCGATACTGATTTTGCAGTCTTTGCCGATGAAAGTGGGCATCGTGAAAAAAAGGCCGACCTTAAACAAGGTTCCTGGACCTGGCCTATCTATAAGAAAGCACTGGATAATAATCCGTATATGACAAAGAATCTATATTGGGAATAACTTGAAACAGAATAGTATATTATCATGAAAAATAATAGTAGAAAACTAATTTTTGGAATATGTGCATTCCTGCTGGCGACTCTGTCACTTGGTAGTTGTAATAGCGACGATTATTTGGTAGACGGCGGAACGAGTAATCCTTATTTTGACGGGAATGTGATGCAATATCTGGAGTCGCGCCCCGATTTATTCAAAGACTTGGTAAAAGTCATCAAATTGACTAAATGGGAAGATATCCTGACCAATGAAGAAGTGACCTTTTTTGCTCCGACGGATTTTACCATCGCCAAGAGTGTGGAACGAATGAACTATTATCTTTACAATTATCAGGGGATGGATAAGATAACGGAACTTTCTCAAGTGAAACCGGCTGTGTGGGAAGATCTTATCGGAATGTATGTCATGGAAGGAAAGTACAGATTGAATGATATCGCTCAGATAGATACGGCAGCAGTGAGTGCGTTTCCCGGACAGACTAATTTCACTTACGACCGTAGTTACAAGATGACGATGGGTGTATGCTACGGAGATGCCAGCGGTATAAAGTATGCCGGATACAGACAAGTCATGTATGCTTATCAGGATTTTGGTTATCCGGAGTATGCGTATGTGTCGTCCTGCAATATCGAACCGACAAATGGCATTGTACATGTTCTTCGGCTGGACCATTATCTAGGATTCTCTATTTCTGGTCTATTATGGCGTGCGCTTGAGGCGGGAGTTGATTACCCGAAGAAAAGAGGCGGCAACAGCGGTCTCATAAAAACAACTGTCCGGGAAGAAGAACTTGAAGATATGTATATAAAAGAGAAGAACGATGAATAAGATAGATTATTATAATAGTTGGTTGTGTAAGGCAGCGAACATGGTCTGTCTGGCAGTCTGTGTGTTAGCCTTGGCGGGATGTAATGAGGATGAAGCAAATTCGATCAAGGAAGACCCGTATGCCGGTGGCCGTGCTCCTTTAGAGGTCAAGTTATTATCAGAAAAACCATCTCCGGAGTCTGCCGGCCCGAGAGAACAAGTTATTTTTAAGGCATCCGGTCTGGCTAAATATTGCCATCCGGAAGAAGATACTTTTGATTTTGACTTTTATATCTCTGACGAGAAATGTAAGATAGAAAGTGCTACGGATTCTACATTGACCATTGTAGTTCCGGAAGCTGTAAGTTCAGGAACCACTTATCTTGTTTTGGAAAATCAGATATTTTATGGTCCTTATTTTAGCATACTGGGTAGTGTATCCATAGATGAGGGTTTTGAATATTATAAAACAGGTCCTTATAATGGATTGATTTATTCTTGCGTTCCATGGTGTGGAAATACAGAATTGACCAGCGAATTTTATTTATGTGGCGATTTTAGGCAGGAGAAAACTAAACCCTATGGTGGAATTGCCATGATTAATAATGAAAAGGGATTAATAAAATACGGTACTGCCGATAAAATCAAGATAGGACGTGGAATTGCGACAGGTTCGTTTTATGATGAAAATACGGATGAATTTTATTATCCCGAGGTAGATGGTATGAATTATTGGAAAGCGGACAAAGAGTCACCAAGAGCTTTGATTTATGGAGCATTTCGGGAATACGAGACTTATAGTGCCTCGTTGGGGGGCTTTGAATTTAAGAATATTCTTTTGGCGAATAATGACCTTACTATAAAGACAGAAACCAAGAAATTTTCTGATTACACTGGAAAAACCTATGATATATCTGTACCGGCATTTGTTGGTGGAACCATGATGTCGGAAAAAATAATCCGTGCTTTCAGTACCTCTGATGGAAAAATAATAGCTATAGGGAATTTCACGGTTCATCGGATGACAGATTATGACAATACCACTTGTGATGCCAATAAGCGACTGTTGGCAGCTGAAATATTAACTCCGGCGCGTTCAGTGATGAGAATGGACGAAATCGGACAGCTTGATAAGACATATCGCCGGAGCCTGCAGAATGAGGAAGAATCATTGCCGGGAACAACGGGAGAAATAAAAGATGCTTGTATGTTGAGTGACGAATCTCTCATTATAGTCGGAGCATTTACTTCCTTTGATGGAAAGCCAGTCTGGAATATTGTGAAACTTGATAAGAACGGACAGGTGGACGATGCATTTCAGAGTGTTGTAGGCGGAGCTAACGGAGACATAAATAGAATCACTTGTACATCTTTTAAAGATGAAAACGGGATGGAACAGGAACGTATTGTGCTTGTCGGTAGTTTCACTACATTCAACGGACAGCCGGCGCAAGGAATGGTCATTCTGGATGCGGAGGGAAATCCGGACCCAGGTTTTGTCCTGAAAGAATTGGAAGGCGGAATTTTGAATTTTGCGAAGATTGTAGATTTGAATGCAAATGGTGAAACAGCTATGCCCCATGTTGTCATTTCCGGAACATTTACCAAGTATGATGGTATCACACGACAGGGATTCTTAATACTGGATATGAAAGGAGATGCTATACAGCGTTTCAATGTACCCGGAAGATTTTATGGTCAATTATATGACGCGCAGTATTCTTTAACTTCGGACAATGTTAACGGACTTTTGCTTACAGGGGATTTTAGTTCTTTTGATGGTAAGAGAATGAATAATATCGTGATGCTTAAAGTAGATTTAGCTGAAAATACAAACAATGAACCTTAAATGAATAAATGTATGAAAGTAAATAACTACAAAAGAATAACGAATCTTGCCGGTACATGTTTTCTGGGGATATTACTCCTTTTAGTGACTGCCTGCAATGAGGTAATGGAAGATTCGTTGAGATATGATTATCCGGCATCCGGTTCCAACTATGAATCGGGACATGTGCTGCTGGTGGTAATGGATGGTGCAGCCGGTAGAGCAGTACAGGCGGCGCGAAATGCATATAAAGCTCCTAACCTGAAATCCATGATTGCTCATGCCTTGTATACAGATTATGGGTTAGCGGATGGAAGTAACAACATTGCCGGTGGAGAAATGACGAATGCGCGTGGTTGGGCCAATTTGATGATAGGCAACACTACGCATGACATAAAGACGGAGGATGACCTGATAGCCGGAACTGACAATTTCATTTCACGTCTGGTTGAGGAAAATAGTCTTGTCAGTATGTATGCGGTGGATGAAAAATTCAGGCAAACTTTTGCGGTCAAGGGAATGACAGCTCCTGAAGTGAATACGGATGAGGCAGTAAAAAACGGAGTATTAGAAGAATTAAAACTGCCTGATACGTCAGATTTAATTGTTGCGGAATTTGGTGGGGTACGCGAAGCAGCCGGTGGAGAGTTCTATAATGAGAACGGCACCCCTACAGAGGCGGTTGTAAATGCTATCGGTGTATTGGATAATTACATTGGTGAAATGTGGAGTGCGCTGAAAGAACGTCCCGGTTATGAAAATGAGAACTGGTTGATCATTGTCACGTCCAACTATGGAGGAGACGTGCAGATGGTAGAAGGAAAGGAGTTCGCAGACCATTATGCGGATGTATCGCGCAATACATTCACCTTGATGTACAATGAACGTCTGGTCTCACAGATACAGGCAGCTCCGGGGAATACGGCCCTTTCTTATTCTTTTTCTACACCTGCTTGGTCCTATGATTATAGAAATCCGAATCCCAATCGTTATGCGGAATCGGCACGGTTAGGAAATACAGAAATGGGTGAATTTTATTTTAATGATAAAAATGAAATAGAACCTGTTACCATTCAGTTTTTCTTAAGTTCAAGTGTCTATAATTCTCGAAAATATGTGATTCTTTCTAAGAGTTCTAATATGGACGAAAAAACCAAAGTTGGTAATGGCTGGTTTTTTCATTTTAATGCGGATACCAATAATAGACGTATTTGTTTCGGATTTGGTGGAAAAAGATGGCTCATACAAACTAAAGATGAGAACAATCTGGACTGGAGTCAATGGCATGTTCTTACTTTGACATTGGAGCCGAACCCTGATCCTAAAAAGCCGGCAAATACATTGTTGACTATTTATATAGACGGAGAATTAAATAATCAGTTGAGCTACAAGAATAGTGAGATCGTTAATGGTTATACCCAGAATAAATCTTTTCCTTCCACAGATGCGCCATTGCGTATAGGAGGAACGGAAAATAGAGATTCGCAAAATTCACAACAAAATACAAAAAAACAGCAATTCAGCAATTACATTTATGTTACAAATTTACAGATATATGATGTCGCTATTCCTAAAGAAGATGTCGCCTTGTATGCAGGTAAAAATCAGTTGCATTTATTGAAGGATTCCTATAAATACTGGGATAATCTGAAAGGATATTGGCCATGTGACCTTGAGGATGATCAGATGGAACCTACATTGAAGAACTATGCAAAAGACAATGGTGAGGATGCTACGGATGATTTTGTGATTGATCGTGGTGCTGCTGATGTATGGCTATCGGGCAGTAGTTTATCGCCCGCCATCCATCCCATTCCTGAATCGGACAAGACGTTTTATGTCAAGACATTCAATACAGTGGACGTTCCGCGTCAGATATTTGTGTGGCTCGGGAAGAATGTCCGTTGGGACTGGGCTATGGAGGGCAAAGCATGGAAATTTGCTTATGAAGAATTTTAAAATGGAAACAATTGAAATGCTTTAAATTTTGGTAGATATGAAAGATAAAATAGTATATATTCTCCTGGCCGTATGGGGCGTATGGGGAGCAACAGCATGTGAAGACAAAGACTTCGAACAGATTATCTCTGCAACGGATGATTATACTTCTGCGACAGGAGGTGACTATTATGAAGGAGGAGGTATTGACGTCAGTCTTTATGACAAAGCGCGTATTTTCCCCGGCTTGGTAGACACTCTGACGGAAAAGCGGGTGGATGAGCAGGTAGTAAATATAGATATGGCTTATCGTTCGGCAAAAGCGGTCAACGTCAATTTAGCAATGACTTCTCCGGCTATTTACAGCACGGGGCTTTATGCAGGTGCAGGCGAGAAAATAACAGTGATGTTGGATGATGATGTGAAAGGACTAACTGTACAGATCGGTATCCATTCGCGTGACTTATCTTCGTTGGTAGGGAGTAGCTATTTGGAACGTGATCCTAAGGTTGTGACTTCAATGGCTTTGTTCAAGGGAAAAAATGAAATTCGTAATCCTTATGGCGGGTATATCTGGATCAAACGTTCAGGCGACGCCAGCGATACTGGTATCGTACCTCTAAAAGTGCAGGGAGCTTATCTTGCTCCCGACTATGTGGTTGGAGAAACTGAAGCTGCTGAATGGGGAGAGAAAATAAAGACAACAACTGTTCCATGGATTGAATTGAGAGGAAAGCAAATCGCGTTTTCAGTTCCTGTTAAGTATATGAAATTGAAGCTGCAATCGGAGGGACAGAGTTTTGTAACCCGATTGGAACAATCACTTGAATTATGGGATGATTGGGTATTGTGTTACAATGAATTTTATGGACTGGATGACGCTGAATCGGAAACATTTCCCAAACCGGATTTCCCGGTCAGAGTGGTTATGGATGCACATCTGGTTACGGAACGTTATTCCTATTACAGCAATACGAATCTCGAATTGCTTCAAACGGAAGAGTTGATTGATATGATAGCCGATCCGGAACAGGTTAAAGCAGGTGCCTTGAATACTTCTCACGTAGTAGGATGGATGTCTTTAGGATTGTTTGTTCAAACCTATTGGCCTACTCCAGCTCCGAATTCTTTTAAAGATATGTATAGCTTGATGCCCAATTTCTATTTCTTATATAAACATGGCTGGTGGGGGAATCAGCAGGATGCAAAACTTTTTGCATATAAATTATTTGGTAGAGATCAAAAAGTGATAAATACGACTCAATATAATCTGAATGCAGACGAATTTGAAAACTTGGTCTCATGGGCAAAAGCGGATAGTTGCAAGATATATAGTGATGAAGCTAAAAGGCCTAGTAAATCAGGGAACGACTATTGGCCGGCGGCATTGACTTTCTATTCAGCCATATTAAGTTATAAGCAGGAAGATACGGGTAAAGATGGTTGGAAGTATTTTGCTTATCTCAATCGTTTTCTTAGCAATGAGGGGCAGAATGTGTCAATTTTTAATCGTTTGAGTATGTCGGAGGCAATGTTGACATGCTTGAGTCATTATTTTGAGCGTGACTTTACTCCGTTATTCGATCGTTATGGAATTGAAATCTCTGATAAAATGCGGGCAGAAGCACTTCAGTATAAAGCTGTGGAAAAACGTATTTGGGAGCATAATCCGTTGAAAGGTAATGATACTTCGGATTTTGATGGAAAAGTGTTCTATACGAAGTCGGGAAAAACTCCTTTCCGTCATTTACGGTCAGAGTGGACGGCAGTGGCGTATTCCGGAACCGGAGAAGATTTGAAGGCATCCAACTACGGTTATGTTTACGAGAGCAGAGCTATAAAATATAATACCCCTTTCAACCTGTTCGATGGAGATAGAAGCACGTTATGGCAATCTTATTCTGATCTTTATGAGGAATATACGGATGAAAACGGAGATAAACATTATCCATATAAGATTGATAATCTGTATTATAATGCGAAGGCTCCCGATCTTCCTTATACTATCGTCATACAGCCCGGTGAAAGTCGGAGTATAGATCTGGATGGTGTATACATGGCGTTTGGATTTACTGAAGTAAACGGTATTTATAATAGTGATGTGAAAGATTATGATAAATATGCTTTCAGACCGCAACATATTATAGTAGAAGTAACAAGTACCCCGTTGGAGTATAATGATGTGGATACGATTTATACCAATATACAACAAGTTCAATGGAAACAAGTTTTTGATTCTGACCGTGATCCTAAGGGTACTCCTTCACAGCAATTCTGGCCTGATCGTAGTAATTTATTCTATATTGAACTGGATCAGAAAGCGACTAATGTTACAGGAATTCGGTTGACTATGGACAGAGAGAGTCATATAGCGAAAGATCGTCCGGCTAATTTCCCTGCAGATGAAAAACCGAATCGTCCGGAATTTACCAATAAATATTTGAACAGGATACAGAAAATCGCTGAATTTGGTACTTTTTATTTTAGATTTTTATCGGTTTGACTTAACCGATTGAGAAATAAACTATTAGC
>NZ_QVLZ01000014.1:0-144383 GCF_003435205.1 Bacteroides sp. AF32-8BH
ATTTATTCACAATAGAAGAAGTACCACCAAATTTGACGAAGAACCAGATTTTTCTTTTTCATTTCTCATATTCTCATTGGTGGCTGATAAATAACATATAATCAAGTAAATAGCTTATGAGAAATACTTTCTAACATGTATTTCTCATAATATTCCTTCTATTTTAGCTTAAAATTCACCTTATTCTCATAGTATTTCAGGGTATTTCTCATAGTCAAATGCTATCTTCTCCCTTTTCCTGGTTGAAGATAAACAGTAGTTCTGATTGTCCCATATATTATGGGAAAGTGTTCCCTAATATTATGAGAATTTATTCCCATAAAATGAGGGAATCTTTTCCCGCAATATATGGGACAAAGAGAATATGTACTTCCCTGATAATGGTTGACTAGTTGTTGTTTCTTTATTCTTGTTATAGGTTGACTAGGGGTGTGAGTTCAAATTGATTGAAATATAAATTCCCATTTAGTTTATAACGGTTTGATTATGATCACAAAAGTAATTTCAAATCCGTTTTAATTTTGTTGGCCAACTAAGATAACGGAGAAATATCCTTGTTTGTTAAAAACGAAATTTATGCAAAAAAGATGTTTAAAATCAAAATAAACGGTTATATTTGTGGTGTCACAGTAATGTGGCAGACATATTAGAAATTGTAAATACACGAAAGTGTTTAACTGATTCTCAGGAATAAAAGTCTGGAAAACTTAAAGAACGGGATAGGTTAGCATCTCTCGCGTCATAGTATATGGCGTGGGAGACTGTTGCTTATTTTAGTTCAAAGGCATTTCCAGACGCCCTATTCCTTTAAATAAGTTACAGTCCCCGCGCTTTCGTTTTTTAAGGATTCTTCTTTGGGGGGCTGGGAAGAAAGTTTATCATCACACAAATGAAAGAAAGACGGTTTATGTCAGTGTTCAGTGTTGTTTCACTCCTGATTGCCTGTTTCAGCATCTCAAATTCTTCTTTTGGGCAAGTTTCTTCCTCATCCGGTTGGCACAAAATGTGTAATGACACCTTGCAAGGAGTCAGATCAGACGAAGCGCTCCTTTTTCTACAAGCAAAGAAAATCAAACCCGTAAAGTCATTGATAGTCGGCATCATTGATTCCGGCATAGACACTACTGCTGTCGACCTTCAATCGGCTCTTTGGAGGAATCTTAAAGAAAAGGCGGATGGAAAGGATAATGACAAGAATGGATATATTGATGACCTGCATGGTTGGAACTTTTTGGGAACTAAAGATAAGAGTTTTAATATGACCAGTGCGGGTACGGAAGAATATCGTGAATTCAAACGGCTTTTTCCTAAATATAAAGGTATAGATTCAACAGCTGTGAAGGATACAGCGGAATATGCTTATTATGAAAAGATGAAAAAGAAAGCGGGCATTGTCAATTATATTAAGTTTTTTGGATATAATGCAATGAAAGATGTAGCTTACCAATTGATAGATTCTGTGTTGAATACAACTCCCGGAGTTGATATAGATACGTTGACTGTCAATGGGCTTACGCATTTGCCTGTGAAGGGTGAAAAGTGGAATGATGCATGCCGGACATTGTTTGTTGATATGTATAAAGGGGGTAAAGATGCACTTTGGAAAAAGGTGAGAAATACACATCAGGCACAATTTGATTTGATGAAAAAGCGCATTGACGGTATTGAGAATGACGCGGATAAACGGCTGTTGATGGGAGACGACCTGAAAGATCCGGAAGATTGTTTCTATGGAAATCCTATTTTGCAAGTGGAAGGCTGTGACCATGGCACTTTTGTAGCCGGGGTGATTGCAGGACAGGGAGTCGGGGATGCTCGGGTGACGGGGATTTATCCACAGGCTAAGTTGATGATTATTCGTGCTGTGCCGGAGGGCGATGAATACGACAAGGATGTAGCCAGTGCCATTCGCTATGCAGTAGACAATGGTGCCAAAGTTATTAATATGAGCTTAGGCAAATATACATCTCCTGACGCCGGTATGGTGAATGACGCTATTGCCTATGCGGCAAAAAAAGATGTTTTGTTAGTTCAGGCAGCAGGCAATAATAAAAAGGATATTGATACTATAGCCTATTTCCCTTCGGCAAAAGACAAAGTAGGACATACTTTTGCAAATTATATAAGAGTCGGAGCGTCGGATAAACAGGGAAAAATCTGTTCTTTCTCTAACTATGGAAAGAATAAGGTTGATATTTTTGCACCGGGTACGGAAATAACATCTGTCACTTTAGGAAACGAATATACCGAATCGCAGGGAACAAGTATTGCTGCTCCTGTTGTCACAGCTGTAGCTGCTATGATACGTGCTTATTTTCCTAAACTGAAAGCTTCGCAGGTAAAAGAAATCTTAATAAGAAGTGCTCGTCCGATGCAGGAAAAAGGACTTTGCGCAAGTGGGGGTATTATAGATGCATTGCAGGCAGTCAAACTAGCTATGGAATATAAGAAATGAAAAAACTAACTATTGTATTTCTATTAAGCCTTTTCTGCATATTCGTTCCGGCACAGGAGGCCGATTGGCTCAAAGCGGAAAAATATTCTGCAGATTCATTGGAACAATATATAAAGGGTAGGTCTCCTTATCCTAATTGGGTAAAAGATAGTCATTATTTTACTTACGATGTAAGATGCGAAAATGGAAATCAGTATTATTTGGTGAATGCGAGAAATGGGAAAAAGCGAAACATGATAAAGGATAATGAGCAATTTGTTCTCCAATATGCCCGAATTACCGGAGATACTCTGGATGCGAAAGCCATACAGTTGTATGGATTCCGGTTTGAGAAAAATGATTTCAGTCGCTTCTATCTGGATAAGAAAGATAAATCAATGGTTTATAACATGAATACTGGTCTATTGTCCGAGCTGCCTTTTGTCAAGAAGAAGATTGAAAAACCGGATTACAAACAAGCTTGCCATTCTGCCGATTCATTATATTCTATGCTTGGATCTGGCTATGATCTGTTTGTCCGTGATAACCGGTCGGGAATAATTAAAAGAATCACCTTTGATGGAAAAGAGGATGCCGCCTATACGTATCGTAATTCGAAAGATACGCTATCTACTAATTCTAGAGGATTCTGGTTAGGACATCGGTATATTTATATGATGCAGGATATGAGCGAAGTGAAGGAAGTGAGCCTGATTCAGTCGCTCGGTCATTCGCGGCCTGTCACAAATACATTCAAGATGCCTATGCCGGGAGATGCCGGAGTACGCCAATATCGGATATACTGGTATGATGCCGATCATGGAGAAGGAAGATTATTACCAATTGAGAAATATCCGGATCAAGTGGTAGCTATGGATTTTCTACGTTCATCTACCACCTTGTATATTACGCGGAGAAGTCGGAAGGCTGATAAAATAGACCTTTGCCGGATTAATGTAGAAGATGGAACCGTGACCGAACTTATTTCAGAAGAATGTGTCCCCCATATCAACCTCACTTTATTTAATTATAAGATACTGGAACAAGGTAAGTATATCATCTGGTGGTCAGAACGTACAGGGAAAGGAAATTATTATCTCTACAACGGCAATGGAGAATTGTTGAACCGGATTACGAAAGGTGACAACCTTGTAGCAGGCAACATCACCCATGTCGATACGCTGAAAAAAGAAATCATCTTTGCTGGATATGGAAATGAGGAAAATGTAAATCCATATTATACATTCTTTTATAAAGCTCGTCTGGATGGTAAAAAACAAATTTTACTGACACCCGGCAACGGTAATCATGAACTGTCTTTATCAGAAGACAAGAAGTATGCAGTAGATAAATATTCGCGTATGGATCTATTTCCTGTGATGAATGTACTTTCCATTGAAAATCCTGAAAAGAATTATAAAGTAGAGCAAATGGACGGTAGTGAATTGCAGCGAGCCGGATGGAGACCGCCTGCCTTGCTGAAACTAAAAGCCGCTGATGGAAAAACGGACTTGTACGGATTGATGTATCTTCCTTCCTATTTGGATAAAAATCAGAAATATCCGATTATTAGTAATGTATATCCGGGACCACAGGACGATCAGATTCCACAATCTTTTGTACTCGATGATAATGGAAATCAGTCTTTGGCGGAACTGGGTTTTATCGTGATAAATGTTGCGTCTAGAGGTAGTTCTCCTTTGCGTGGACATGATTTTTATTGTTTCGGTTATGGTAATTTGCGCGACTATCCACTAGCAGATGATAAATACGTAATAGAACAGTTAGCTCAAAAGTATTCGTATATAGATTTGGATAGGGTGGGTATTTACGGACATTCCGGTGGAGCTTTTCAGACAGTGGCGGCTATGTTGACTTATTCTGACTTTTATAAAGTAGCGATAGCTGCTTCTGGTAATCATGATAATAATATTTATATTCAATGGTGGGGAGAGACATTTCACGGGTTGAATGAAAAAGTAGATCCGAAGACCGGAAAGACTACTTTTTCCGTGAAAATTCCAACCAATATGGAACTGGCAAACAACTTGAAAGGAAAACTGATGCTAATAACGGGTGATGTAGATAAGAACGTTCCACCTTCTTCCACTTACCGGTTGGCAGATGCTTTGATTAAGGCAAATAAGCGGTTTGATATGTTTATCCTTCCGGGAAAAGATCATGGGGTGATGTGTCCTTATTATCAGAATCTGATACGTTACTATTTTGTAGAAAATCTTCTTTATAAATCACATAGACACGTAGATATTATTAATCATAAATAGGAACAAACTTATGAAGCGTCCGGAAATTTTTAAAACGTTTTTGTTTGGTTGCTTCTGTTGTATTGCTGTAGGTATGTTTGCTCAGTCGCCGAAAGGTGCTGCCACTATTTTGGTCAAGGTAACAATAGTGGATGCAGACAGGAACCCGTTGCCGGGAGCTACAGTAATAGTTTCAGGAAAAGCACAGGGAGTTGTAGCCGACGAACACGGCGAAGTTTCTTTATGGGTAGATAGAAATACTCAAATTGAGTTTAGGTATGTAGGAATGAAATCCTTGTATATGAAGGTGACAAAGCCTGTTTCGGGGTATATCACTTTGGAGGATGAAATGTCGGAATTGGATCAGGTGGTAGTTACTGGTTACCAGCGTACGACCAAACGTCGTGCTACAGGTTCACTGGCGACATTGACTGCAAAAGACCTGAAAGGTGCGCCTACCGCCAATCTGGACATGTTGATGCAAGGGAAAGTGGCCGGGATGGATGTGAAGGCCGTTTCCGGACGTCCGGGAGAATCGGCAAAGATTCGTATTCGTGGTACGAACACGATTACAGGTAATGCCGAACCATTATGGGTAGTAGACGGAGTACCTTTGCAACGGGATATACCAAGTATTGAAACTAGCCGGATTAAGGCAGGAGATTTTAATGATATATATTCCAGTGGTATTGCCGGTATCAACCCAAATGACATTGAATCTGTCACAGTCTTAAAAGATGCTTCCGCAGCGGCTATTTATGGTTCTCGTGCAGCAGGTGGTGTTATTGTAGTAACAACGAAGCGTGGTAAAGAGGGAAAGATGCAAATAAATTATTCAACGAATGTTTCTATTGTTACCGCTCCCCCTCATGATGCCAATCTGATGAATTCTAAAGAAAAATTGGCTTGGGAACAGGAGTTGTGGGATGAGTTTTCCGCCAAAGGATTTGCTGAAGGTGGTCATTATCCAGTAATAGGTGTCGTCGGTATGATTCGTTCAGGATATGAGCGATATGCAGGTATGACTAAAGAGCAACAAGATGCGGAAATTGCAGCATTGGGAGAACATTCCACAGACTGGTTCAAGGAGCTGTTTCAAAACTCTATATCACAAAGTCATTACTTGTCTTTATCGGGTGGATCGGAGAAAAATTCTTACTATGTTTCTTTGGGTTATTCACAAAATAATGGGTTAGTGAAAAAGACAGACTATGATCGTTACAATGTGAGTGCCAAGATTGACATGAAGCCTAACAAAAGAGTAAAACTGGCTTTTACCGCTGATATGGCCATGCAGCACTCTAATTCTCCTTCATTAAATGTAGATCCGTTTAAATATGCTTATTTTGCCAATCCGTATGAGAAGGTTTATAATGAAGACGGTTCTTATTCGGCGGATAATACCTATTATTCGATAGCTAATGCCAATGGGCAGTACAAATGGAAGTTACCAGAAGGAGGGTATAATATTTTTCGGGAAATAGATGAAACATCCAGCAAAACGAAAAATATGTCGGCTTCATTGATTGCTAATTTGAGTGTAAATATCTTTGATAATTTGAGTTTTGAGGGACTCGCTTCGTATGGTTATGTAGCGGATATGTCTGACAATATCAATGGAAAGAACACTTACGCAGCGTGGACAGACCGTCCTTTTAACGATAGTAACACTGATCGTGTATATGGCTCAATTACACAATCATCAGCATATAATACGAATTACAACCTGCGGGGACAGTTGCATTATTTTAACACATTTGGCAGGGATCATTATATTAGTGCTTTGTTGGGAAGTGAGATCCGGGGACAATATGCTAAGAGTATTTATGAAAAGCGATATGGCTATGATCCAGTTACCGGCAATTCTGCTATGCCTACTTATCCGTCAGATACTAAATTGGAATATTCCGATTTATTGTCTTATGCTGCCATCATGGATGGGTTATCGGGACAAAGTATTACAGAAGATGCCTTTGCTTCTTTCTATTTTTCATTTGATTATGTGTTTAAGCAACGTTATATTCTTAGTCTTACGGGACGTACTGATGGGTCGAACAACTTTGGTAGTAAAGAACAATTTAACCCCACAGGTTCACTGGGACTGTCATGGAATGTGGATCAGGAAGGGTTTATGCAATCATTAAAGTCTGTAATCAGTAGTTTGTCATTTCGTGCTGCATTCGGATATACAGGAAACATAAACAAAAGTGTCTATCCGCAACTGGTGATGGACTATGATACGTCATTCCGCCGTACTGATACCGATTATTATCGCATCGGCTCAATAAGAAATGCTCCGAATCCTCACTTGCGTTGGGAAAAGACGCGTGATATGAAAGTATCAATGGATATAGGTTTCTTCAATGATCGTTTCCGTTTGCAGACTGAATTGTATGACCGCCGTACACATGATGCGGTAACTTCTGTTAACGTGCCTTATACAACCGGATTTTCTACACAATCATTTAATACTTCAGAACTACTGAATCAGGGAGCTGAAGTAACCTTGAATGCTCATGTGATAAAAACTAAAGATTGGGATATGACTGTTTCTGCCAATATTGCTTATAATCGGAATAAATTATTAAAATATGATGGAAATAAATCATTTTGGGGGACTAATTATGTAGGCTATCCTTTGGGAGCGATCATTAGTGGAAAAGTACAGGGAATTGATAAGAAAACAGGTGTCTACACTTATGAAACCCGCCCTGATGCAGTGCTTCAAACTGCTGCCGATCGTAATGATAAAAATAATTATGCATTTTACTTAGGAACAAGTACGGCTCCTACGAACGGTGGATATTCAATATCAGTTTCATACAAACAGGTGCATTTAAGTATAGGCGGTACCTATTCTTTGGGTGGGAAAATTCTTAATAATATAACCAGTCCGGTAAATTATGTTTCAATGGAAGGCCACGTTGTGGAAGTTCCTTTTACACAGGAGAATGATTTGTACATAAATTATTTGAATGTGACAAAAGATGCTGTAAATCGTTGGACACCTGATAACCCGATCACTAATGCTCACCCGCGTATAATTGATGCATACGGTGATTATTTGGGATTATCTGATTATGTGATAAACTCAGATGCTATTAATAAAGCCTCCATGTTGGAGAATGTTTCCTATTTTAAGCTTGGCTCAGTTATGTTAGGTTACAATTTTGTAGGAAAGTGGATGCAGAAAGTACATATCAATTCACTGGCATTATCCTTCAGCATGAGCAATTTATTCACAATTACAAATTATTCCGGCATTGATCCTGAAACTCCTGGAGCAGTTTACCCTACTCCACGTACATTTTCAATGGGGCTGTCTGTCGGATTTTAATAAAAAAGGCTATGAAAAGAAAAATTAGTTTATGGATATACGGATTTGTGACCTTCTGCTTGATGTCTTGTAGCAATTACTTGGATATCAAACCTTATGGAAAAACAATTCCCCAGACTGCTGAAGAGTTCTCTGCCTTAATGCATAATCATTTGGATGAGATCGATAGAGGTGAAGATAAGGTATTACTGGGAAATTCATCTGCCTTGATAGATCAAGATGCAGCATATGGAGATGATTTTGAGGTCTGCCTTACATCACAAAGTGGACGTGCTTTAAAAGTCTATATAGGAACTTTGCTTAATACAGCAGGTGTTTCTGACTATTATTGGATGTCCTATCAAATAATACGTGACTGCAATATCGTTTTGAACGAAATGAAGGAAAGCGGAACCACCGAAGCCAATGAAGTGCGCGCTACTGCTTATGCCATGCGTGCTGTTGCCTATTACCAATTGCTACGACTTTATTGCGAGACGCCTCAAACCAGTAATTTGAATAGTCAACAAGGCGTACCTTTGGTAATGACATTCGATATGGAAGAAAGGCCGCTTCGCAGTACGATGCAGGAAACAGTCGATTTGATAGAGTCTGATTTAAATCATTCGTTGTCTTATCATATATCTAACGATCTTTATCGTTTTACGGAAGATGTAGTCAAGGGGTATTTGGCTCGTCTTTACTTTTGGACAAAGCAGTGGGAAAAAGCTCTTCCGTTGGCGCAGGAATTGTTAGCGAAGTATACTTTATTGGAAGGTGAAGCTTATAAAAATATGATGACCACCAATTACGACCTTGCAGGCAACCAATTATTGAAGGCTTATCGAAGTATGTCAAGTACTACGGAGATTACGACTTCCAGAACTCATCTCCAGTATCGTCCTGTGAGCCTGAGATTCTTGGATACATTTACGGAAGAAGAAAAAACAACTGATATTCGTTACACTCTTTGGGTAAATAACAAAAGAATAGCTATAAAAACGTTTTTCTGTGGTATGCGTGCGGCTGAATTTAAGCTCATGGAAGCAGAATGTTATTATCATATAGGTAAACCGGAACTGGCATTACATTCTATCAATGAACTTCGCTCACATCGTATAAGTGATTACAAAGATCTGACAATGAATAATCTGCCATCAATCCAAGACATGGAGATTATCAAGACCGATGCAGAAGGTAATACCTTAACACCATTGATGGGACTAATTTTACGTGAACGTCGAAAAGAACTCTTTTTGGAAGGTGATCGTTTCTTCGAACAAAAGAGGAATGGAACACCGGAATATTGGACAGCATACAATGGACGGAAATATGTGACAAAAAAATATATGTATACACTTCCGATTCCTGCACGAGAAATAGATTTAGTGGACGGATTGGTGCAAAATCCGGGATATACTGAATTAATTGAGAAATAAATAAGAGAAACGATTATGATAAAGAATATGAGACATAAATGGATTTTGATTACATGCCTATTATTGATTGGTAATGTATACTCCGCTTGTGAGGATATAGATGAGGTACCACCATCTAGAGAATCTGTTGGGGTTGGAGATTATTACAAACTTCCTGATCCCGTAGTGTTGAATGCAGATGAAACAGCAATGATAGATGCTATTAAAGAGGAATATAACCAGCATATAGTCCAATAATTATTAATTAAAAATCATAGATTATGAAGAAAGTGTTGTTTTGTTTAATTACAGTGTGCTCACTTGTAATGGCTTCTTGTTCATCCGATGATGATAATCCGGTATCAATGTCGGAGCTTAATTTCGATCAGGCGCGCTATTCTATGGCAAAAGGAGAAGTAGAGTTAAAGATCATTTCTGACAAAGCCGCTACTACAACGGTTTCCATCCCTGTTTCTTTCTCTGGAACAGCCGTGGAGGGAACTGATTTTACTATTTCAGAGAAAGCATTTACGCTGAAAGCCGGTGAAACAGAAGCTGTGCTCACGGTGACACGTATTCTAGAAAACATTGGAGACGATGTAAAGGAATTGGTTGTAAATTTGGGAACAGCTCCTGATGGCTTTAAAATTGGAATTATGAGTTATACAACAGTGGAATTGCTTAGTAATAAAGCGATTCTTATGTCATTTAATGCTAATAAGGGAATTTTAAGTGAAAGTACTTCCTATGGAATCACTCTTGAAACATTGGAAGGGAAACCTTACAAAGTCACACAGGAAACGAAATTGGATATTGAAGTTGATCCATCGTCTACCGCAATCGAGGGTACGCATTTTGAGTTTGTAGGAGGGAAGTATGCAACAGTACTTAAAAACAAGAATAGCGGTGTTGTAGCACTCAAGTTTTTGAAAAAGGAAGAAGGAAAAGATAAGTTGGTTTTGCGCTTGGCAGAAAGAGATGGATACGCGCACGGTGATAATGCTACCATTACGCTTACTATCAATGGTCCGTATTTGCTTGCAGGAACTTGGGCATTCGACAAGGTTTCTAATATAGAATTTTATGAAACGATGTGGGGACAGGATACAAGTACATTCCCAACAGGAAACTCCTCTGATAAAATTCAGTTTGAAGGAAATTCTCATCAGGAATATACTTTTACTCCGACTTTAAATAGTGACTTGAAAAATTATTTCGGAACTTCACCTTGTGTGATAACTTATAAAGGAGAAGTAGAAAAGACGATTGAAGAAGAAAGTGCACTACTGTCACAAGTTATTGCAAAAATAGCTGTATTGCAGTTTCCTGCAATAAATGTAAATTTCTCTGCTGCCCATGTTAATACTCGTGAAGCTGTTGTTGGTTTCCGTATTATTGAATCAGATGGGAAGCAAATATTGGAATGTACAATTGATGATTTTGAACCTACAGATTTCATGAAAGATATTTATGACATGTATAAGGATTTTGGAGAGGATCCTGTTATGAAATCTGCTCCACTTCGATTGCACTTCACACAAGTAAAGTAAAATATGACACAAAAAGAATAGGTAATCACACAGAGATTACCTATTCTTTTTGTGATGTAAATGTGTATAGTTCATCCATTGAAAAAAATGTACTCCCAAGCGACTAACTGAAAATATAAACAATAATTCCGGTAATCGCTACATATACTAATGCATACGGAATAGCTGCTTTCAGTATTTCACCTTCTTTTCCCTGTTGGTTTCCGGCAGAAGTAGCAATGGCAATACTTTGTGGAGAGATAATCTTACCCCCTGTAGCACCTACTGTATTTGCAGCGGACAGCCAATCCGGACTGACATGAATCTGTCCAGCCACACTTGCTTGCAACTTTCCGAAAAGGATGTTGGAAGATGTATCGCTTCCGGTGATAAACGTTCCCAAACAACCGATAACCGGAGCAAATAACGGGTATAAACTTCCGGTAGCCGTAGCCAGTGCTGTGGCAATCACGGCGATCATTCCGGAACTATCCATAATAGTAGATAACCCCACGAGGCAGATAACCGTAATGAATGTTTTCTTCAACTGCTTCACGGTATTCCAAAGAACGATGAACAGATCTTTTACTTTAGCCCCCTGAATCAATCCACCGATAAAAGTACCGATGAAAAGCAATACTCCGGCATGGGTCAGCCAAGAAATAGTATAATTAACGGTGGACGCATTGATAGGAAGGCTGATTCTCGTAATCCAGTTATTCTCTAATGTATGACGTAATCCCGGAAAGAGGGGACTGGTTAAGATAATCAGAAACAGAATCAGTAGATAAATGCTCCATGCATTTAATATATCTTTCGTTTTCAGATGGCTTTTTCGTGCTTTCTCTTCTTTGGATGCAGTAAGTTTTCCATAAACAACGATTACGATAATAGAAAGAATACTGCCGATTATGGCCGGAGATTCAGCACCCATATATTTTGCTGCCACATATTGGCTGGCTAAAGAGACTCCGCCTACCAATAAAGCCAGGAATATATTTTTCGGGAGCGACTTAAGTTTGGAATCAGTAAGGAAAAGTAGAACTAGCGGAATCAGGAACATTAAAACGGATAATTGCAATACGACATTCGTACTAAGATGCAATACGTCCAAATTCGTTTCTTTGGCCAATACTAATACCGGAGTTCCGATTGCTCCGAAAGCAGTGGCTACACTATTGGCAATCAGACTCACCGTTGCCGAAAAGATAGGCTTGAATCCCAGACTGATAAGAATTGCCGCCGGAATAGCTACTGCTGTTCCGAAGCCGGCCATAGCTTCCAATAGACCTCCAAATCCCCAAGTCAGTAATAACACCTGAATACTTTTATCGGTAGAAATAGATGCGAATTGCTGTTTGATAATCTCCATCTTTTCAGCTTTCAACAATACATTATAACTGAAAATAGCCATCAAAATAATGATTAAGATAGGAGAGACAGCTTTTAATGCTCCATATAAAAAGGAGTAAAACAGATTGTCTACCGAGAAAGCAAAGCCGAAAAGAGCAATCAGCATCGTTACAATCAGAGAAATGATACTACTTTTATCACCTGACATTTTAAAAAATGCCATCAGTATAATCAACAGTAACACTGGAATAACAGCAAGGATCAAGGTCATAATTATCAGATTTAAAAAGTGGAACGTCGTTTATTATTGATATAACAAACGAACGCTCCACTTTGGTCGGTTGAATAAATAGATTTTTCTGTTTATTTCATCTTCACACTTAAAATTTGTTGTAATTGTTTTAAGTTGGCAAGGGCAGCTTCGTTACCTAGCTTTGCTGCCTGCTCGAATGCGGCCATGGCACGGTTAATGTCTCCGTTAAGGAAATTGTAGACTCCGGTATTGTTGATGAATTCGGCGGTATTGTGATCGGCTTTCTCCATAAACTTCACTGCTGCATTCAAATCTTTTTGTGATAATGCGACAGCTCCTGCGTTCAGGTTGGCTACAGCGTCAGTAGGATACATGCGTACAGCAATATCGAATACATTAACAAAATCCTTGCTGCCTTTCGGATAACTGTTAGCTACCTGATACATTTCGTTCAGACTAAGATATTTCGGATTTTCCCGGATAATGATGCGGCCTTGTTCAACATCGAAATTGACAACGGTGTAGTCAATTTTGCAATTCACTTTACGCAGTCCCGGATAAATCTCTTTCAACATGGTACGGTAAGGAGCTCCTCCACCTACGCGCATGATTTCCTGTTTACGTTTGGCATCGTCAGTCGTATTTTTGATGATGTTCAGGAATGTTTCCTTCTCCTTCATCGAAGAAGATTGGAGTGCTTTTACCAATCCATCCCAGTTCTCACCACCAAAAGTCACTTTATATAGTTTGGAAGACACTTTTTCGTTCTTAACCAGATAATCCTTCAAAGCTTCCGCACGTTTTTTGGAAAGCTGTTCATTGAAGGCAAGAGGTCCTTCCGGCGAGGCGAAACCTTCGATACTGATACCTTTTACAGTCAGGTTCCGGTCATTCTGTATTTTGTCAAACATGGCATGGATATTCACCAATTCAGCATGATTGTTCATGAAGTCGGTAAGGATCACCGATTTGTTGACCGGAAAATCCAGATGAGCTTCATATTGTTCGCTACGGTTTTTGACCACTTCTACGGTTGGCTGAATATAGGCAATGATAGGAGACATGGCACTTAAACGTTTGGCTTCGGTAGATACATCATTGGTAATCAGTTCCTGTGCATTCATTTCCTGATAATTGCCGCATCCGCATAGATTCTCTACAAGTTGCAAACTGGCATTAGCCATCCAGGGTTTGTAAGGAATCACCTGCGTATAATTAAAAGTTTCCCTTTTATTATAAGGAACGATAATGGCGGTAGGTTCTTGCTTAGTGATTGCCAGACCGCGGATATATGCTTTTTCGCGTCTTTTACCATTGACGATGATTTCTTGCAAGGGTACATTATGCTGTCCGTCCGTCAGCAGGGGAATAAGGCTTAAACTTCGGGCGGAACCTATTGTCAGATTCTTCATGTCGAAGGTCATGCCGACATAAAGAGAGTTACCTTGTTGCCATAAAGATACGTTCGAGAGAGTGAGCGCATCGTTCAGGAATTTTTGTGCATGAGCCGGTAGGATGGCGGCTGCAAAAGCTATAAATAGATAAATAAGTTTTCTTTTCATCATTGTAAGTTTTAGGGAGTTCGATTATTTGATGACATAAATGAAACTAAGACCGATTTTGGTCGGACCGAAATAATTGCGGGTGTTATGTCCCAACTTTTCACCTCCGTCACCACGAGCATACTTATCATATTCCAGACGGGCGTATCCCACTCCAATGGTAGCTTCCATACTCCATCGTTTGCTTATGATCCATTGATATCCGTAGGAAATACCGGCTCCGTACAGATTGCCGTCGTAACGGTCATGTCCCATTCCGAATATATTCAGATTGCTGACATTCATTTCTCCGTAATGTCCGTGCAAACCGAAGAAACTTCCGTTGAAACGTTCGCAGAGCCAATAGCGTAATTCCGGCTGAACGAGCCAATGTTTGATTTGACGGTCGTCACCAAACTTCCACGGATTGTAGTTACCGGATATGTCGAGAGTCAGTTTCTTTGCCAATCCCACTTCGATTCCTAAATTGGGCGTAGAAGTGGCCCAATAGAGAGCATTGGTCTTGATGGCAAATTTGGGTAGATAGGTTTCATTCCGTTGTACCTGTGCATGAATACTTGTACCGAACACGAGCAGGAAACCGGCTGCTAATAAGATTTTAATTGTTCTCATTTTGTTAGGGTATAGGTTTTATTAAAAATGATAAGCGATAAACAGAAAAGCGGAGAAGTTTGTTGTCGCAACCTGCAAAAAAAAGCTCCCTAAATAAATGGATAAAGATGTTTTAAGGCATAAATGCTAACAATTTCCACGCATGATGCGTTCATTATATAAAAGTACCTTTGTGTAATCAATATGACAATGATTTCATTTATTACTGTTTATTTTTACACACACATACAACTTTAATAATTACAGCCTATGAAAGAGCTTATTAGCAATCTGGAAGAACTGAACAGGAAAGCAGAAAAAGGCGGCGGAGACGCTCGCATTGAAAAACAACATTCTGTGGGCAAACTGACCGCCCGTGAACGCATCGATTTATTATTGGAGAAAGGTTCGTTTATCGAACTGGATAAGTTGGTAACCCATCGGTGTACCGATTTCGGTATGGAAAAGCAGAAATTTGCCGGAGACGGGGTGGTGACGGGATATGGTATGATTGGCAAGCGCCTAGTTTATGTATTCGCACAGGATTTCACCGTATTTGGAGGAGCTCTTTCGGAAACGCACGCTAAGAAAATTTGTAAAGTGATGGACATGGCCATGCAGATGGGAGCACCCATCATCGGATTGAATGACTCGGGAGGCGCACGAATTCAGGAAGGAGTACGTTCTTTGGCCGGATATGCCGAGATATTCCTGCGCAACTCTATGGCATCCGGAGTGATTCCACAGATTAGCGCGATCATGGGACCTTGTGCCGGTGGTGCTGTTTATTCTCCTGCATTGACCGATTTTATTTTGATGGTGAAAAACTCCGGTTATATGTTTATTACAGGACCGGATGTGGTGAGAAGCGTGACACAGGAAGAAGTGACAAAAGAAGAACTCGGTGGAGTAGGCGTACACATGACAAAGTCCGGTGTAGCCCATCTTTCTGCGGAAAACGATATTGAGTGCATCAATTATATTCGTGAATTGATCTCCTATCTGCCGGGGAATAATATGGAAGAGCCTCCGTTTGTAGCGACCAGCGATTCGCCGACTCGCCTGACTCCGGAACTGGCAGATTTGATTCCGTCCAATCCGAATCAGCCGTATAATATAAAAGAGATGATAGAAGTGGTGGCTGATGATAATAGTTTCTTCGAGCTTCAGGCAGAATATGCTGCGAATATTGTGACGGGATATATCCGCCTGAATGGAAAAACGGTGGGAGTGGTGGCTAATCAGCCATTGGTGCTTGCTGGTACACTGGATATCAATGCGTCTATCAAAGCCGCCCGTTTTGTCCGTTTCTGTGATGCTTTCAATATCCCTTTACTGACACTGGTAGATGTTCCGGGATTCCTTCCGGGAATTGATCAGGAATATGGCGGAATTATCCGTAACGGGGCAAAATTACTTTATGCTTATTGCGAGGCTACGGTACCGAAAGTGACGGTTATTACCCGCAAAGCATACGGTGGTGCTTACGATGTGATGAGTTCCAAGCATATCCGTGGAGATGTAAATCTTGCTTTCCCTACCGCCGAAATCGCGGTGATGGGACCGGATGGAGCTGTGAATATCCTTTTCCGTAAGGAAATAGATAAAGCCGAGAAACCCGAAGAGAAACGGAAAGAACTTCAGGATGATTATCGCGGAAAGTTTGCCAATCCTTACCGGGCGGCGGAACTGGGATATGTGGATGAAGTGATCGATCCGGCAGTAACCCGTTTGCGGTTGATTCGAAGTTTCGAGATGCTTGCCAACAAACGGCAGTCGAATCCTCCTAAGAAACATTCTAATCTACCGCTGTAAGCCTGTTTATGGATTAAATCCGTGCCTAAAATTATTAAATTGCTCTTTTAAGTTTTGCCTTCTAAAAAGAAAAAGATTATGATAAAAAAAATATTAGTAGCCAACCGGGGTGAGATAGCGATGCGCATCTTTCGGACTTGTCGGGTGATGAATATCTCGACAGTGGCTGTTTATACCCATGTAGACCGCGGAGCTTTGCACGTGCGTTATGCGGAAGAAGCCTATTGCATCTCCGAATCGCCCGAAGATACCTCCTACCTAAAGCCGGAATTGATATTGTCCATTGCCAAAAAGACCGGAGCCGCTATTCATCCGGGATATGGTTTCCTGTCGGAGAATGCGGATTTTGCCCGCCGTTGCGAAGAAGAGGGAGTGATTTTTATCGGACCGAGTGCGGATATTATTTCCAAAATGGGAATCAAGACGGAGGCCCGTAAGATTATGCGGGAAGCAGGATTGCCTATTGTGCCCGGAACCGAAACACCCGTGCAGGGCATTGATGAAGTGAAGAAGGTAGCTAATGAAGTTGGCTATCCCATTATGCTGAAAGCACTTGCGGGAGGTGGAGGAAAAGGTATGCGTCTGGTACGTACGGAAGAAGAGGTGGAAACAGCTCTCCGTTTGTCGCAATCCGAAGCAGGGACATCCTTTGGCAATGATGCGGTTTATATTGAAAAATATATTGAGAATCCGCATCATATCGAAGTTCAGATCATGGGAGATAAGTATGGAAATGTCGTTCATCTGTATGAACGTGAATGCTCCATTCAGCGTCGTAACCAAAAGGTGATAGAAGAAAGTCCTTCTCCTTTTGTGAAAGAGGAGACGAGAAAGAAGATGTTGAAGGTAGCTGTGGAAGCCTGTAAAAAAATAGGTTATTACAGTGCCGGGACATTGGAGTTTATGATGGATAAGGACCAGAACTTCTATTTTCTCGAGATGAATACCCGTTTGCAGGTAGAGCATCCTGTGACGGAGGAGTGCACAGGCGTTGACTTGGTACGGGATATGATAACTGTTGCTGCCGGAAATCCATTACCTTACAAACAGGATGATATTGAGTTTAGCGGAGCAGCGATCGAATGTCGTATTTACGCCGAAGATCCGGAGAATAACTTCATGCCCTCTCCCGGTGTAATTACTGTCCGTGAAGCTCCCGAGGGACGTAACCTGCGTCTTGACAGTGCCGCTTATGCCGGATTTGAAGTCTCTCTGCATTATGACCCGATGATTGCCAAGCTATGTTGTTGGGGGCGTACCCGTGCTTCTGCCATTTCCAATATGGCACGTGCTTTGCGCGAGTATAAGATTCTGGGAATTAAGACAACGATTCCTTTCCATCAACGTGTATTGAAGAACGCAGCTTTCCTGAAAGGTGAATATGACACGACGTTTATTGATACACGCTTCGATAAGGAAGACCTGAAACGTCGTCAGAATACAGATCCGACAGTGGCTGTCATTGCTGCCGCAGTGCGACATTACGAGCGCGAGAAAGAAGCGGCTTCCCGTGCAACAACACTCCCGGTAGTAGGAGAATCACTCTGGAAGTATTATGGTAAATTGCAGATGACTGCTAATAATTATTGATTTGAGACTAATAAATAACGGAACAGATTATGGGTACAACATTAGCTACATATTACGCCAAGCTCCAGGATATGCCGGACAGTGAATATAAGGTAGAAATTCTGGAGGACGGGCCAATCAAGAAGATTGCAGTCAATGGTAAGATATATGAGGTCGATTATAACATGGGTGGCGACTCTATCCATTCGATCATCATCGATCACCACTCGCATGGAGTGCAGATTTCTCCTTCTTCCAATAATTCATATACGATTATGAATAAAGGGGAGCTTTATCAGATTGAATTGCAGGGAGAAATGGAGAAGATACACAATGCCCGCACTGCTGCTGAATCCGTAGGGCGTCAGGTGGTACAGGCACCGATGCCGGGAGTTATCCTGAAGACGTATGTAAAGAAAGGAGATCTCGTGAAGCGGGGTGATCCGCTTTGTGTATTGGTGGCGATGAAAATGGAGAATGAGATACGTTCGGTGACGGATGGAGTTGTGAAAGAAGTATTCGTGGAAGATGGCATGAAGGTGGGATTGAACGACCGGATTATGGTAATTGAGTAATTCTTTGAAAAAAACGGGGTAAATACGTGCTTTTATTCAAAAAAATATTTACTTTTGGCAGATAAGTACGTATTTACACCGTTACATTATGAGCATCGAACAAAGCAAAGAAGCATTATTAGAACAGTTAGAAGCACTTAAAAAAGAAAACGAGCAGCTTAGAAAAGAACTTTCTACCCTTAGGGATGAGAAATATAACGATTGTCCTGTTAGTTTTAAAGAAAAATATGCTGTTAGAATACTAGACTCTCTTCCCGATATGCTGACTGTCTTCAATCAGAGTGAGGTAGGTATTGAAGTTGTTTCCAATGAGGAAACCAACCATGTAGGAATATCAAACAAGGATTTTAGAGGGATGCGTATGCAGGATATGGTTCCACCGGAAGCATATCAGAATATTCACTCCAATATGCGTCATGCTATCACCACCGGAACTGTTTCAACTGCACATCACGAACTGGATTTTAATGGTGAACGCCATTATTACGAGAACCGTATTTTTCCGTTGGATGAGGAATACGTGCTGATTATGTGTCGTGATATAACGGAACGAGTAGCTACCCAAAGGCAGTTGGAAGTTTTTAAAAGTGTGCTCGATAAGGTGAGTGACAGCATTCTTGCTGTGGCGGGAGATGGAACGCTGGTTTATGCGAATAAGCAATTTATAGAAGAATACGGTGTAACGCAAGAGTTGGGTACACAAAAAGTATATGATTTGCGTGTCTCTATGACCGACAGGGGGGCGTGGGAAAAAAGATTGCAGGAAATTCGTGATAACGATGGTAGCTTTGCTTATCGGGCGGCTTATATACCTTACGGGCATACGAAGGAGAGAGTACATCAGGTATCTGCTTTTCTGATTCGTGAAAATAATCAGGAACTCATTTGGTTCTTTACGCAGGATATTACTGATGTTATCAAGAAACGGGATGAACTCCGCGAACTGAATTTATTGTTGGATGGTATTTTAAATAATATTCCGGTCTATTTGTGTGTGAAGGACCCGGAAGATGATTTTAGATATTTGTATTGGAATAAGGCATTTGCCGATCATTCAGGTATTCCGGCGTCTAAAGCTATCGGGCATACGGATTATGAAATATTTCCGGTGCATGGAGATGCGGAGAAATTCCGTAAAGATGATTTAGAATTACTTCAGACTCATAAGCGCATTGATATGCAGGAAACTTATTTGTCCGCTAATGGAGAAGCGCGTATCGTGCAGACTTTGAAAGCACTTGTACCGATGGAGGGACGTAAACCGTTGCTGATTGGCATTTCATGGGATATTACTAATCTTCAGAATATTGAGCAGGAACTGATTAGGGCAAGGATTAAAGCGGAGCAATCCGACAGATTGAAAAGCGCTTTCCTTGCTAACATGAGCCATGAGATCCGGACTCCGCTGAATGCTATTGTAGGATTCTCCCAGTTATTGCCTTCTGCCGAAACTGCTGAAGAGAAAAAACTCTATTCGGATATAATCAATCAGAATTCGGATATTTTGTTGCAATTGATTAATGATATTCTGGATTTATCGAAGATAGAAGCCGGGACACTGGAATATATCAAACGTCCAATGAATCTGGGAGAGGTCTGCCGAACAATTTATACTGTTCATAAAGAACGTGTGAAAGAAGGGGTAACTCTTGTCTTTGATAATGAGGAGGAGGATTTGCTCATGGAGGGAGATCAGAACCGTATCATGCAGGTGATAACGAATTTCCTGACTAATGCAAGTAAGTTTACCTATGAAGGAGAGATCCGTTTTGGTTTTGGACGAATGGATAAAGATATTCGTGTGTATGTAAAGGATACAGGAATAGGGATAGAACCGGAAAAGGTAGATCATATCTTCGAGCGTTTTGTCAAACTGAACTCTTTTGCCCAAGGGACAGGATTAGGTCTGTCTATCTGTCGGATGATTATCGAAAAAATCGGTGGAGAAATAGGGGTGACTTCCGAACTGGGTAAAGGCTCCACATTCTATTTCACGATCCCTTATGAAGAAACCGGAGAGCATGGTAAATTCTTTAAAGAGTCGAAAGTGGTATCTAAAGGAAATACAGTCAATCGTGTACAACAGATTAAGAAGATTCTGGTAGCAGAAGATGTGGAGAGCAATTTTATCTTGCTGAAGAATCTGATTGGCAGGGAATATACATTGCTTTGGGCTAAAGACGGAGTGGAAGCTATCGAAATGTATAAGCAGTACCAACCGGACTTAATCCTGATGGATGTAAAAATGCCGCGTATGGATGGACTGGAAGCAACCCATATTATCCGCTCTTATTCTAAAGAAATTCCAATCATTGCTTTGACGGCTTATGCTTTTGAGGCGGATAAAGAATTGGCATTGGAGATGGGTTGTAATGACTTTGTGACCAAACCGATTTCGGAAAGAACATTGAGAAAGGCTTTAGATAAATATTCGACTACTGTTTAAAAAAAGGATTATGGCTATATGTATCCGGTGAAAGTTACTTATGATAGCCATAATCCACAAAAGAGTACGATTGTTGTTGAGTGAAAGTAGTCGGTGATTACTTTTCTATAGATTCTTTTTTATTTCCGGAACCAGTATAAACTTCGTTTCCGGAAAATACTTTTTCAGCCAGGTCCGGATAAATTCCATTGTATCATTCTGAATCGTCTTGTCTTCTACGGTAGGATATAAATTATATAATACGGTATCTAGTACAATGCCGCGTTTTTGTATTGCTTCGAGACTAAGCAGGGTATGATTGATACTCCCCAGTTTGCCCGAAGTAACAAAGATAAGCGGATATTTTTCTTGGACGATGTAGTCAATGGTTAAAAGTTCAGTTGTCAGGGGAACCATAAGGCCGCCTGCTCCTTCAAGTAAAACAGAGTCATACCGTTCACTCAATTCTTCGGTCGCACGTTTTATTTTATCAAAGTCGATGGGACGGTTATCTAGCTGGGAAGCAAGATGCGGAGAGGCGGGATAAGAGAAAATCTCCGGCATGGTTAGTCCCTCTTGGTCTTCTTTGGTGAAAGGGATTCCCATGATTTGCCGATGTAGGTCAATATCTTCGGAATGACCTACATTTCCCGTTTGAATAAATTTCTGGGTGATGGTGCGATGGCCATTCTTGTTCCATTCACGAGCTAGAAAGCCGGTGGCATAGCTTTTTCCGGCATCAGTGTCGATACCGCTTACGAAATATACATTCTGTTTCATACTTTTTTCTTTTTTGCGATGATATAAATGGGATGATATGTTAAGGACACAGAAGCGCCCTGAGTAAATTCCTGCGTGTAACGTTCACAGAAGAGTTGCAAGTCACGACGAGTCCATTGTTGTTGGGGGAGATTGTTCTTAAAATTATTCTTTGAATTGTTGTCTGATGAACACAAATCGTTCTCTTGTTTTCCGGTAGGAGAGGATTGCGTTGATAAGCCATTGACTCCGGTTTGCTTCAAGTGATATAGTACTTTTATCGGGTCTTCGAACGAAAGCGGGATAAGCTCTTCTTCTGAATACAGTATGTCAAAATGGGGTGACAAAGCTACTTCGAGCTCTTCCCGTGAACGATAAGGAAGTCCGTTGCCGGTAAGTTCGCGTATTTCTTTCATGTTTTCTTTTCCAAAAGTGCTAAAAGCAAAATAACCCTGATTATTGAGTAGGGTATTACACCTTTCGAAAAAGTTTTCTGGTGATTCGAACCATTGCAAGGCGGAGCAGGAAGTTATCAATGTACTTTCGGTGGGGAAAGAGACTGTTTCGGCATCTCCCGGAAGAAAAGAAACCTGCTTCTTCATTAATAAGTCCTCACAGCAATATTTCATATCGGGGCAAAGGTCATTAAGTAATAACTCTTCCGGACGGAGGGCTTGGAGCAGCATACGGGAGTAAATACCGGTTCCGCAGCCAAATTCAATTACTTTCGAACAGGGAGAAGGTATGTGTTCTGTAAGCAAACGAATCATTTTACCTGCTATTTGCCGTTGCACGTTTGCTTCCTTTGGATAGGTAGTGATAGCTTTTGAAAAACGTTCTGCGATTAGTCGTTTATTCATAATCAATATTTATTTAATAGGCTGATATACTTGATAATCACTTTATTTTAAAATGATGGATGCATCAGTTCTCCGGCTGCATGAGTATCGTGTTAAAAAGCTCTTGTTGGTAATGTGCCGCTTCCACTTGTTCAAGAGAGTCCACTTGGTTTTCCCATGCCAAATATTGGTTATCCGGGAGGAAAATGTGGTCGCCTTTTCCTATGATAGCTTTTTGCCATTTAAAATCAGAGGGCGGCAATGATAAATATTGTTGTTGTATAGCGGCAAGTTCTTCTTTGAGTTCTTCCATCGGACGCTGGGGGGATATGGTTTGAAAAGTTTTATAGTCAGCTATTGAACCACACATTCTTCTTTGAAATTTTTGCAAGGTTTGTTCATTCAGCCCTTGAAGTGTGCCATCGAAAATAGAGTGAGCGATACCTTTGGTTTCGTGTATGGGGTAGAGGGTGCCGTTGATGGCGATACTTTGGGAGACAGGCAGATGTGGGTACTGCTTCATGATTTGCGAAGCTGCCCAGACTCCCATCGACCAGGCGATAAGTGTAATCTGGGAATAGGTTTCTAATAAGTCGGTATCAAATGCTAATGAACGGTAATCATAGCAAATCATCCAGTCCTTATCTGTAGGATGAATGGTCAGGAAAGGAGTTTCGTCCATCCCCCAACCGGCGAAGAAAAGCAATAGATGCTTCTGATTATTCTTTATGATAAAATGCTGCTTCATTCGTTTATCAATTTGATGAGTTGGTCAATTTCATGTTCAGTGATGTCCGCTGTCAGTGAAAAACGGATACGTGAAGTTCCGTCGGGTACGGTAGGCGGACGGACGGGCAATGCATAGAATCCTTTGCGCTGGAGTTCTTCTGCTTTCAATATGGTATCTTCACTGGCTCCTATAATCATAGGTACAATATGGCTCACCGATGGGCAATTATATCCTTTGGCTGTAAGGGCTACCTTTAGCTTTTCACTGATTTGTAGCAGGTGAGCCCTCTTATGTTGTAAAGCTGAAAGGCGTTCTAACATCCACGAAGTCCACTGGATATTGATAGGAGGAAGTGCGGTGGTGAATATAAACGTGCGCATTTTATTAATAAGATATTCCCGAATGAGTTGCCGACAGACAATATAGGCACCTGCCGAAGCAATGGCTTTTCCGAATGTTCCTACTAAAAAGTCTATATCGTTGATACAGTCCTGTTCTTCGGCACATCCTAATCCTTTTTTTCCTCGTACACCAAAAGCATGAGCCTCATCTACATAAAGAAGAACATTGGAATAACTCTTTTTGAGTTGAATGAGAGCGGGAAGATCAGCTTCATCGCCATCCATGCTGAAGATACTTTCGGTAACAATAATAAGCTGCTCATAAGCGTTATGATTTTCAGCAATCAGTCGTTGCAACTGGGAAATATCATTGTGACGATACCGAATACATTTAGCTGATGATAATTTAATTCCGTCTATCAGGCTTGCATGCACTAGCTTGTCGGCAAGAATCAGTGTGTGAGTATTGCAAATGGCAGGAAGTATTCCTGTATTGGCATGATAACCACTATTGAATATAAGTGCACTTTCCGTTCCGAACATCGTGGCTAGCTGTTGCTCCAACTTCTGATAGTCACTAAAATTGCCGGTCAGTAACCGGGAAGAGGAGGAAGTAGGCAGGAATGTTTCAGGGGTGAGTGTTTTTAAGAATTCCTTCCTCAATGAAATGTCATTGGACAGCCCGAGATAATCATTAGAAGATAGGTTCAACATTCGTTGTCCGTTCAGCAGAACATCTCGTCCTTCGTGAATAAGCGGTGGGAGAGAACGGTAGTTCTTTTTCTCTTTCAAGGTCTGGAGTTCCTGGTTTATATGTTCTAATGTCATGAATTATTGTTTTAAGTAATAAGTATTCGATATATGGATGGTTGAAAGCGTAATCAGTTGTCTATAAGATGTTTATTGTCTAAAGAAGTATCCCGAAAGTTTCTCACCGACCAAGGCATCCTTCCTCGGTGAGGAAAGGCCCGTTCCTCACCGAGGAACACCCTTTTGCTCACCGAGGAACAGATTCTTGGGTGAAAATCTGGTAATATTCTTCTTATCTGTCATCTTTTTTGAATAACTTTAAGTAAGCCGGAAGTCAGTTCGCTTAATTGTTCCGAAGTGATGATGAAAGGCGGCATCAGATATACCAGCTTGCCAAAGGGACGTACCCAGATTCTTTCTTCCACAAATCTTCGTTGCATATAGGCCATATTTACCGGACGTTTCATCTCAATGACTCCGATGGCTCCGAGTATTCGTACATCAGCCACTTCCGGAAATTCCCGTGCAGGAGCCAGTTCTTCTTTCAGTTGAGTTTCGATTCGCTTCACATTCTCTTGCCAACCGGATTCGAGCAGCAGGCGAACGGAAGCGCAAGCCACTGCACACGCAAGTGGATTCCCCATAAATGTAGGTCCGTGCATAAAAGCTCCCGGTGTGTGGTTAGAGATTGTATCTGCTATCCGGTTGCTGGTCAATACAGCAGAAAGTGTCATATATCCTCCGGTCAGTGCTTTACCGATACACATTATATCCGGTTCTACTCCGGCATGTTCCCAAGCAAAAAGTTTACCGGTTCGTCCGAATCCCGTTGCTATCTCATCGAAAATAAGAAGAATATCGTGCTTCCGGCAAAGCTTTTCTGCTTCGCGCAGGTACTGCGGATGATAAAACCACATCCCGCCTGCTCCCTGTACCACCGGTTCCAGAATAAGCGCCGCTAACTCTTTTGAATGTTTTTCAATCATCTCTTGTAGAGGTAGTATATCTTTCGGATTCCATTCTCCGTCGAACCGGGAAGTGGGGGACGGGACAAAATAACGTACAGGCAATGCCGAACCGAAAAGACTGTGCATACCCGTCACCGGATCACATACAGACATGGCATTCCACGTATCACCGTGATAGCCGGAACGGATAGTCACGAAATTGTTCTTTTCCGGTTTTCCTGCTGCATACCAATATTGTACAGCCATTTTCAGTGCCACTTCTACGGCTACCGAACCGGAGTCTGCATAGAATATTTTCTGCATGGAGGAAGGAACCAAAGGCAATAACAGTTTCCCCAGTTCAATGGCCGGATCATGCGTCAGTCCTCCGAACATGACATGAGATATTTTATCTAATTGTTCTTTTGCCGCCTGATTTAATACCGGATGATTATATCCATGCACTGCACACCACCAGGAAGACATTCCGTCAATGAGCGTTCGTCCGTCTTCGAGGGTAATGGTAGCGCCGTCTGCCCGTTTTACTTTGTAGACAGGAAGCGGATCGGTAGTCGAAGTGTACGGATGCCAGATGTGCTCGCGATCAAATTGGGAATCGGCGAAATGATAGCCTTCTTCCTGAATCATCTTTTTGTCTTCCGATACTTTGGAGCCGAGTGTTGTCAATAGGTCGCCTACGATAGCCGAGTTAATTCCGATATATAATGCCTTGTGCATCGCTTCGGAAGAAAGTTGTGAACGTCCTCCGGCAAAACGCAGAAAAGCGGTCGGATTGATAAAACGAAAGAGTGCGATGGTTTTAAGTATTTCTTCTTCGCTTAGAGGCTGCTCGTTTTCCAGTGGAGTTCCCGGAATCGGACTAAGCAGGTTGATAGGTATGGATTGAACATTCAGTTCTGCCAATGTGAAAGCAAATTCAATCCGTTGTTCCATCGTTTCTCCCATGCCGATGATACCTCCGCAACAGATATCCATGCCTACACGACGGGCTGCATCGAGAGTAGCCAGTTTCTGTTCTTGCGTATGCGTAGAGCAGAGTTTGGAAAAATAAGACGGGGCAGTTTCCAGATTACAGTGATAACGGGTGATTCCCGCTTCATGCAGGGAACGCAATTCTTCTTCATTGAGCAGTCCCAGAGAAGCACAAAGTTGAATCGACGAATGTCGACGCATATAACGGACTGTATCGCAAAGTTGGGTAATCTGTTTGGGAGATGGTTTTCGTCCGCTGGTAACGAGGGAGAATCGATTGACGTCCTGGGCTTCGTTGTATTGGGCCTGTCGAAGACATTCTTCAGCGGGAAGGAGATCGTAAATCTCGGCTTTAGTCTGGTAGTGGGAGGATTGTGCACACCATTTGCAGTTTTCCGGACATCGGCCGGACTTGGCGTTGATGATGGAACACATGTCGAACTCGTGCGAAGCACGCGCGACGGTAATCTCATGCGCGGCGGCATAAAGCGCCTCGCTGTCAGCCATGTTGGCTAGCCAAGCAGCTTGGTCGGGTGATATGTCGATACCCGCCAACACTTGGTCTTTGATTTCCTGAAGTGTCATAAATGTATGATAAGGGATAGTTTGTGCAGCATTCTGCTTACGAAGAGCAACGTCCACTACATTGATATGCAGATGACCGATTTGGAATTCACGTCCCATACTTGCAAAGGCAGCATAGTTCTTTCTTCCCCAGTAGCGAAAGCGGGAAAGGAGCGTGCGTGTGGTCTGTATGTGGCGTTGTTGCTTCATTGATTTTTTTACTTTTGTTCGTTAGAACGTGGCAAATGTACAAAGATTCTTTGGATAAGCAAGCAAGTTGATGATTTCTAGTTTCTGTGGTATTATTTCTTTTTCCTGTATTCTTTGCGGGTGTTGAAGTTGAATCCGGCATATATTTGGAGAGTACCGAATCCATTGTCTACAGAGAAGTTATTACGATGATAATTGTAATTTTTCCCAACAAAAGAAGTGCCTACATAATACTTCCCGGTATTGTAGACAATCCCTGCACGAACCAGAAAATCCAGATTGAATTTGCCGTACCATGCTTTTGCCTCGTTCGTTTCTGCGTCGACATCGGAAGCTTTGTAGGCAATGGCAGGGGTGAGAGATAAACACGCCAGGCAGTTGCGGGCAAAGACCCAATTGTAGGCGTAGCCGAAACTGATGTTGGCATTGGTGTATTTAATATTCTTGACTTTCATGGCAGGATTCATCGCATCCTGGATAAATCCCGGAAGTGCTGTATAGTCGAAGTTGAGATGATGCTTTGAAATGGAAAAACCTGCAATAAATGTACCTGCATTGCGTCGTTGATTAGTGGACTGACTGAATGCGGCAGGATAGGAGAATTTACGGTTATTGAAGATATAATATAGATTCAGTCCTTTGATATCTACCTTTATTCCGCTGAAATCTTCGGAATAGTTAGAGGGGATATCGTCTGAAAATCCTCTGATTTTATGTATTTTGTAATCATTACCAGTGCGGCGATAGAAGATATCCACACCCAGTTTGGAACTGTATAGGCTAAGATCGAATTCTGTTCCTCTGTTCTTTCGGGTACCTTTTTTGAAAATATCGTTCACATCTACAGACCATCCCAGGAAAATCCATCGCCAGCCGAAATACAATCCTATCTTGTTGTGCGGGTTGGGTGAAAAACTAAGTTTCTGTGGCTGCGGCAATTCACTGGTGATAGAATAATACTCAAAGTTGCTGAAATGAGTAACCATCAGCGCATAGTTATAACGGTTGGGACTGATATAGAGCGTATCGAAATCACTGAAGTTCATAAACTTCTTGATCGCTCTTTTAAAAGCACTTGGCTTGGCGGTTGCTGTGGAATCTACTTCTGTACTATTGTTGCCTAAAGAGACTTTCTCTTCAGTCTGCGCCTGTAAGGACAGTGAAAATAACAGAAAAAGATATAGAATAACCCGTTTCCCCATGTGGTTCTTTGTTGGTATAGATATTTTTTGTTTCACGAATGTACTACCTTTCGTTGATTTATACTAGCAATCTTCTAAAAAATGTTTCGTTTCCTAAACAAAAAAGTTCAATGTACTGTTAGTTACAACAAGCAAATAAATCTTAAGCCACAAAATTATGAGAATCTATTTACGTTTATTAGTCGTGTCTCTTCTGCTTTTTGCAGGAAATATAGTATATGCGGAAGCACAGCAGGAGAAACGCGTGACAGGCACGGTGACTTCTGAAGGAGAACCTTTGCCTGGTGTCTCCGTACAATTGAAAGGAGCATCTTCCGGCACTATTACCGATATTGATGGAAAGTATTCGACTGAGGTTCCTGCTACCGGTACTTTAGTGTTCCGTTTTGTAGGAATGAGAACAGTAGAACAACCGGTGAATAACCGGAGTGTGATTAATGTCACGTTGGAATCGGAAAGTAAGGAACTGGAAGAAGTAATGGTAGTAGCTTATGCTACCGCTAAGAAGTATAGTTTTACCGGAGCAGCTTCGACGATGAAAGCTGGTGAGATTGAAAAGTTACAGACTTCCAGCATATCACGTGTATTAGAGGGTACGGTATCCGGAGTACAGGCAAGTGCGGCAAGCGGCCAGCCGGGTACGGATGCGGAAATCCGTATTCGTGGTATCGGGTCTATCAACGCTTCCAGCGCTCCGCTTTATGTAGTGGACGGTGTCCCGTTCGATGGTAGTGTGAACTCTATCAATCCTGATGATATATCTTCGATGACAGTATTGAAAGATGCGGCTTCTGCTGCTTTATACGGTTCACGTGGCGCAAATGGGGTGATTATTATCACAACCAAGCAAGGAGATCAAAATACCAAAGCGACCGTAAAGGTAAAAGCCTCTTTAGGAGGTTCCAATCGTGCCGTGCGTGATTATGATCGTGTCAGTACCGATCAATACTTTGAATTGTATTGGGAAGCACTTCGCAATCAGTACGCCAAGAGCGCGGATTATACTCCGGCAACTGCTGCGGCACAAGCATCCAAAGACCTGGTTACGAAATTGATGGGAGGTGGACCGAATCCATACGGTCCCCAATATGCGCAACCGGTCGGTACAGATGGAAAATTGGTGGCAGATGCCCGTCCATTATGGAATTCAGACTGGAGTGACGCCATGGAACAACAAGCACTTCGCACAGAGTTGAATCTAAGTGTTTCCGGAGGCGGAAAAGCAAATCAGTATTTCTTTTCAGCCGGATACCTGAATGATAAAGGTATTGCGCTTGAATCCGGTTATCAGCGTTTCAATCTTCGTTCCAATATCACCAGCGAAATGACCTCCTGGTTGAAGGGAGGAGTCAATTTGAGTTCTGCACATTCTATGCAGAACTATCCGGTTTCTTCCGACTCTAAAACCAGTAACGTGATTACCGCAGGGCGTACCATGCCGGGATTTTATCCGATTTATGAAATGAATACCGACGGTAGTTACAAATTGGATGAGAATGGAGACCGCATTTATGACTTCGGCTCTTATCGTCCTTCCGGTTCGATGGCAAACTGGAATCTGCCGGCTACTTTGCCTTTAGACAAATCAGAACGAATGAAAGATGAAGTTTCCGGTCGTACTTTTCTGGAAGCTACGATTATTGAGGGATTGAAATTCAAGACTAGTTTTAACTTTGACTTGATTAATTATAATACGTTGGATTATACGAACCCCCAATTGGGCCCGGCTAAAGAAAACGGCGGCGGCGTCAGCCGAATGAATACCCGTACTTTCTCTTGGACATGGAATAATATTGCTACGTATGACAAGACAATCGGTGAACATCATTTTAATGTCCTTGCCGGTGTGGAAGCCTATTCTTACCGTTATGATGAACTGACAGCATCACGTTCCAAAATGGCGCAGCCTGATATGCCGGAACTGGTAGTCGGTTCGCAGTTGACCGGAGGTTCGGGGTATCGCATCGATTATGCGTTGGTGGGTTATCTGACTCAAGCATTATACGACTATCAAAATAAATATTTCTTCTCGGCATCCTATCGTCGCGACGGTTCTTCACGTTTTGCGCCGGAGACCCGCTGGGGAAATTTCTGGTCGTTGGGTACTTCTTGGCGTATCGACCGGGAAGAGTTTATGGCAAGTACTTCCGACTGGTTGTCTGCCTTGACTCTGAAAATGAGCTATGGTGCGCAGGGAAATGACAACCTAGGTACTTATTATGCAAGTAAAGGACTTTATACTATTGTTTCCAATTTGGGAGAAAATGCGTTAGTGTCCGACCGTATGGCAACTCCGAATCTGAAATGGGAAACAAACCTCAACTTTAATGTAGGTATCGACTTCTCCCTGTTCAATAACCGTTTTTCCGGTTCGTTTGATTTCTTTACACGTCGTTCGAAAGACCTGCTTTATTCACGTCCGATAGCTCCTTCCCTGGGATACGGTTCTATTGACGAAAATGTAGGAGCCTTGAAGAATACAGGTATAGAAATGGTACTTAACGGAACGATTATCAATCAGAATGGTTGGGTATGGAAACTGGGTATGAACTTGACGCATTATAAGAATAAGGTGACAGACCTCCCATTGAAAGATATGCCGCGAAGTGGTGTGAACAAGTTGCAGGTAGGTCGTTCGGTGTATGATTTCTATATGATAGAGTGGGCGGGGATAGATCCTGAAAACGGAGATCCGCTGTGGTATAAGGATGAGGTGGATGCAAATAAGAATCCGACCGGAAAACGTGTCACAACAAATGATTATGGTTCGGCTGACTATTATTATGTTGACAAATCGTCTCTTCCGAAGGTGTATGGCGGATTCAATACGTCTCTTTCTTGGAAAGGATTCGATCTTTCGGCTATCTTTGCTTACAGTATCGGCGGATATATCTACAATCGTGATGTTACAATGATTCTGCACAATGGAAGTTTGGAAGGTCGCGACTGGTCGACGGAGATTCTAAGAAGATGGACTCCCGACAATCGCTATACCGATGTCCCTGCTTTGAGTACTACCTCTAATAACTGGAACTCGGCTTCCACTCGCTTCTTGCAGAATAATTCGTATATGCGATTGAAAAACCTGACACTTTCCTATAACTTACCCAAACAATGGATTAGTAAGTTGTCATTGAGCAGTGTGCAGGTATATGTACAAGGAGATAATCTGTTTACCATTCACCGGAATCAGGGACTAGACCCTGAACAGGGAATTACCGGTATCACTTATTACCGTTATCCGGCTATGAGAACCATCTCCGGAGGTATCAATGTTTCTTTCTAAATTCAGACTAAATTATGAGAAAAATAAAAATTCAATCCATTCTTGCGGCAGTTGCCGGACTTTTCCTGGCAACGAGTTGTAGCAGCAGTTTTTTGGATACGGACCCCACAGATGCGGTAAGTTCGGATAAGGTATCTGTACCCGAAAATGCGGAGGCACTTGTGAATGGTGCCTGGTATAATCTGTTTGATTATTCAAGTACCTATGCCAATATCGGTTATCGGGCACTTCAGTGTCTGGATGATATGATGGCAAGTGATATTGTTTCCCGTCCGAAATATGGTTTTAACTCTTCGTATCAGTTTAATGATATAGCGCAATCCTCAAATGGTAGAACAGAGTTTGCCTGGTATCTGATATATAAAACGATAGATAATTGTAACACTGCCATTTCTATCAAGGGGGATTCGGAAGAACTCCGTCAGGCACAGGGACAAGCATTGGCATTACGCGCCTTTTGTTATTTGCACTTGGTACAGCATTATCAATTCACCTACTTGAAAGATAAAGATGCTTCGTGTGTTCCTATATATACCGAACCTAGCAATAGCTCCACTGTACCGAAAGGAAAATCAACAGTGGCACAGGTTTATCAGCTTATTTTCGACGACCTCACTTTGGCGAAGGACTATTTGAAAAACTATGTCCGCAGCGGTGATAATCAAAAGTTCAAACCAAATGTAGCAGTAGTCAACGGTCTTTTGGCTCGTGCTTACTTGCTGACAGGACAGTGGGAAGAAGCTGCGAAAGCTGCTGAAGCAGCACGTGCAGGATATACGTTGATGACAACTACAGCCGAGTATGAAGGTTTTAATAATATTTCCAATAAAGAATGGATATGGGGATTTCCTCAAATTCCTTCCCAATCGGATGCCAGCTATAATTTCTATTATTTGGATGCAACATACGTAGGAGCATATAGCAGCTTTATGGCTGATCCCCATCTGAAAGATACATTTACCGAAGGTGATATTCGTTTACCTTTGTTTCAGTGGATGCGTGAAGGATATTTGGGATATAAGAAATTTCACATGCGTGCAGATGATACGGCTGATCTGGTCTTGATGCGTGCTGCTGAAATGTATTTGATAGAAGCGGAGGCGAAAGTTCGTGATGGTGTAGCGTTGGCACAGGCTGTAGCTCCATTGAATACATTGCGTAATGCCCGTGGAGTAGGGGATTATGAGGTGACAGGAAAATCACAGGAAGATGTAATCAATGAGATTCTGATGGAACGTCGCCGTGAACTTTGGGGAGAAGGATTTGGTATTACCGATATACTTCGTACACAAAAGGCAGTAGAACGTGCTGCTTTATCGGATGAGATGCAAAAGACAGAAGTCGATTGCTGGCAGGAGGGTGGTAGCTTTGAAAAACGAAATCCTCTGGGACATTGGTTCCTCAACTTCCCGAACGGTAAACCGTTTACAGTAAATAGCACCTATTATTTATATGCTATTCCACAGAAAGAAATTAACGCTAACCCTAACATATAAATAGCTCTCTTAATTTTTTGACTTTGACCTTAACTTGTAGACCGGTATACGTCGTGACGATGCATACCGGTCGTTTTCTTTGGAAAAGAGGGAGCGCAAAATGTGACACACCCCATTTTATTTAATCTAATCTTATTCTATTTTTTTCTTCTTCAAATTCGGTAAAAAGAATGTGACCAATCCTAGTAGCGGCATATAAGCACAGATATTATATACATATTCAATACTCGTTTTATCCGCTAAATTACCGAGTACGGCAGATGCTACACCAGCCACCCCGAATGCAAATCCAAAAAATAACCCTGATATTAATCCGAGCTTGGTAGGAAGCAATTCCTGTGCATAAAGCAATATGGCAGGAAAAGCGGAAGAAAGCATTAATCCCACACAGAAGCTAAGGATAATAGTCCACAGCAGATTGGCATGTGGCATTAGTAAGCTAAATGGGGCAGCTCCTAAAATAGAAGCCCAAATCACATACTTCCGACCGATACGGTCACCGACAGGTCCGCCAATTAATGTTCCGATAGCAGTAGCTACCAGGAAAATAAATAAATATAGCTGCGAATCTTGTACACTTACATTGAATTTATGAATCAGGTAGAAAGTATAATAACTGGTGAGACTTGCCATATAAATATATTTGGAGAAAATCAGAATCAGCAATATCGCGATTGAAAGGGCTGTCTTATCCATAGGCAAAGGAAGATGAACTGGTTTTCTGACACTGACAGTCTGTGCTTTCATCCGGTTTAGATATGATTTATACCATTTGCAAATTGGGTACATCACTCCGATAGCAGCTAAAGCCACAAATGCAAATACGATGAGATGTTGCCTGCCATAAGGAGCCACCAACAGAGCAACCAGCAAAGGGCCTAATGAACCTCCGAAGTTACCACCTACCTGAAAGAGTGATTGTGCCAGTCCACGTTTTCCGCCGGAGGCAAGGAACGTGATACGGGAGGCTTCCGGATGCAGTACGGAAGAGCCAATTCCGATTAAGAATACGGAGGCTAATATCCAGTATAGATTATCAGAGAATGCTAAGTTTATCAAACCAATCAGTGTAAAGCTCATTCCGATAGGCAATGACCACGCGACGGGATGCTTATCAAAGAAAATTCCGGTAATCGGTTGAAAAACTGAAGCGGAAAGTTGATAGACTAGTGTGATAAGTCCGATTTGCGCGAAACTAAGTCCTAAATCATCTTTAAATAAAGGATAAGATGCTGATAGCACCGACTGTAAAAGATCGTTGAGGCAATGCGAAAGACTCAATGCAATCAAAATGGAAAATGTAATTTTTCCTACGGGTTGTTCCTGATTCTGTACCATAATACCTATTTACTATTGGAGTGTTCCTGAAAAATCGGCTGCAAAGGTACGTAAACTTCCCGTTTCTCAATATATATTTGCTGTGATTAATTCAATATGATAGGAATAAAGCTCTAAGACTAAGGATTGTAAATTGTCGTTAATTCAGTTTTGAGTGACTGAACTATTCTTCATACCTACTGTTGTTAAATAAAAAAGGAGGATTATATGGGCTTTATATGGTATATCATTATTGGTATTGTGGCTGGATTCCTCGCAGGTAAAATAATGCGCGGCGGAGGTTTTGGTCTTGTTATAAATTTATTACTTGGTATTCTTGGAGGTGTACTGGGCGGTTGGGTGTTTGCCCTTTTCGGACTGGCAGCTTCAGGACTGATCGGAAGTTTGATAACTTCCACCGTAGGAGCTATCCTTGTATTGTGGATTGCTTCTTTATTCTCGAAATCTAAATAGATATTTATATAATTTATTTTTAATCCTAAAAACAGAACTTGATTATGGAATGTAGACATGGAAATTTCTGGATTGGACTCGGAATTGGGTCAATCCTTGGCGCAGTAGCTTATCGTCTTTCACGTACAGCAAAAGCAAAACAATTAGAAAGTGAAATTTATAATGCTATCCATCGCATAGGTCGTGATGCTGAAATAGCTGCTGCTCATGCTGAAAGAAAAGCAGTGGATCTTGGACTTAAAGCAGTAGAAGCCGGTGCGGAAATTGCTGATAAAGTAGCAGATGAAGCCGATAAAGTGGCCGGAAAAGCAAAAGATAAGTGGGGGAAATAAGAACTCCAAAACGGGTAATCGATTTAAATAGAATCGGTTACCTGTTTTATTTTATATACGTTTAATCTTTTATTTCTAGCCTTATCAGTCACTATTTGAATGATGTGTGCACGAACACATATTGGTGTGTCTTCTCCATTATTTTCACTTCCTTCAAGAATCAAAAGCTATTTTCCCTCTGATTTCTCATCTGATAAATGCTTTTTTCTCTATACTATCTTTACTTTTTCTTATGTTTAACAACATGTATACTTCCTGGTTGTTCTGGTTAACTAGTTGATTATTAATAATATGTTCTTTATTGTATGTTATGTGTGTGCGCACACACTATTGCTTAATTCAATAATTCATTTTACTTTTGTCGATGAAAAACAAGATACTTATCAATAAATGGATAAAGAGTTTTCAAATATTCGGATTGTAGACATTGCTAAGATGGCAGGTGTCTCTGTTGGCACGGTAGATCGTGTAATCCATAATCGTGGTAGGGTATCTGAAGAAAATAGGAAAAAGGTACAGGCGATTCTGGAGATGGTACATTACCAGCCCAATCTGATGGCACGTTCATTGGCGGCCTCCAAAAAGCAATATCATCTTCTAGCGATTACTCCTTCTTTTGTTCAGGGAGAGTATTGGGAAGCTATTTCGGAAGGTATAGATAAAGCAGCGTCGGAAATGGAATCGTATAACATCACCATTACCAAACTCTTTTTCGATCAATATAATAACAAGACTTTTGATGATATCATCCGTAATCTGCTGAATGAGAAAGTAGATGGTGTATTGATTGCGACTTTGTTTACGGATTCTGTTATCCGGCTTTCGCAGGAACTTGACAGGAATGAAATACCTTATGTGTATGTTGACTCCAACATTGGAGGGCAACATCAACTGGCTTATTTCGGAACGGAGTCTTATGATGCCGGAGTGATTGCTGCCAGATTGTTGATGGACCGGCTTTCTTCGTCTTCCGATATATTGATGGCGCGAATTATTCATAGTGGGAAGAATGACTCTAATCAGGGAAAGAACAGGCGCGAAGGTTTCTGCCATTATCTCACGGAAACAGGGTTCAACGGAAATCTGCATGAAGTAGAGCTGAAAATAAATGATTCAGTGTATAACTTCATGAAGCTGGATGAAATATTTGAAGCTAATCCGAATATAAATGGGGCTGTTATTTTTAATTCAACTTGCTATATTTTAGGGAATTACCTGAAAGCGAGAGGAATGCAGTCTGTCAAACTGGTTGGTTATGACCTTATCGGGAGAAATACACAGTTGCTTTCCGAAGGTGTCATAACCGCATTGATTGCGCAGCGTCCGGAGCGTCAGGGATATGATGGTATTAAATCATTGTGTAATCATCTGTTGTTCAAACAGGGTAGTGAAAAGGTTAATTTGATGCCTATCGATATTCTTCTCAAAGAGAATCTGAAATATTATCTGAACAATAAATTATAAACATATAAATTTGTAAGAACCATGAATGAATTATTTAACGTAAAAGGCAAAGTAGTTGTTATCACCGGTGGAGCTGGTATTTTAGGTAAAGGTATTGCTGCGTATCTCGCAAAGGAAGGTGCAAAAGTAGTTGTGCTCGACAGAAGTGAAGAAGCAGGAAAAGCATTGGTAGACAGTATCAAAGCCGAAGGAAATGAAGCTATGTTCCTTTACACGGATGTAATGGATAAGGAAGTGCTGGAAGGTAACAAAGTAGAAATCATGAAGGCTTATGGCCGTATTGATGTATTGTTGAACGCTGCCGGAGGTAATATGGCAGGTGCAACTATCGCTCCGGATAAGACTTTCTTCGATTTGCAGATTGATGCATTCAAGAAAGTGGTGGATCTGAACCTTTTCGGTACAGTATTGCCTACAATGGTATTTGCTGAAATTATGGTAGAACAGAAGAAAGGTTCTATTGTAAACTTCTGTTCTGAATCGGCTCTTCGTCCATTGACCCGTGTGGTAGGTTATGGTGCGGCAAAAGCAGCTATTGCCAACTTTACTAAATATATGGCTGGTGAACTGGCTTTGAAATTCGGTAACGGTCTGCGTGTAAATGCCATCGCTCCGGGATTTTTTCTGACCGATCAGAATCGTGCATTATTGACTAATCCGGATGGTTCTCTGACCGATCGTTCAAAGACCATTCTCGCTCATACTCCATTCAACCGTTTCGGTGAACCGGAAGACCTTTATGGAACAATCCATTATTTGATTAGCGATGCTTCTAACTTCGTAACAGGTACAGTAGCTGTTATCGACGGTGGATTTGATGCATTCTCTATCTAATATTGGGATGATATCATTCTGTTTTTAATCATAATTAGTAACTTGTAATCAGGAAAGAATAATATGTATTTATGTGAACAAACTTGGCGCTGGTATGGTCCTAATGACCCGGTTAGCTTGTGGGATATTAAGCAGGCAGGCGCTACTGGTATAGTAAATGCTCTTCATCACATTCCAAATGGTGAAGTGTGGACAGTAGAAGAGATCATGAAGCGTAAGCAAATGATTGAAGAAGTGGGTCTGACATGGTCTGTGGTAGAAAGTGTACCTGTACACGAGCATATCAAAACACAGACGGGCGACTTTATGAAATACATCGAAAACTATAAGGAAAGTATCCGTAATCTGGCGAAGTGTGGCGTGATGGTAGTTACTTATAACTTCATGCCTGTATTGGACTGGACCCGCACAGATCTTGCCTATACAATGCCGGACGGCTCTAAAGCACTCCGCTTTGAAAAAGCAGCTTTTGTAGCTTTCGATCTTTTCATCTTGAAACGTCCGAATGCTGAAAAAGACTATACTCCGGAAGAAATAGCTAAAGCGAAAGCTCGTTTTGAGCAGATGAGCGAAGACGACAAGAAATTGTTGGTTCGTAATATGATTGCCGGACTTCCGGGTTCGGAAGAAAGTTTCACGGTAGAACAATTTCAGCAAGCATTAGATCGTTATGACGATATTGATGCAGAGAAGCTTCGTTCCAACCTGATTTTTTTCTTAAAAGAAATTGCTCCTGTTGCCGATGAAGTAGGAGTGAAACTGGTGATTCATCCGGATGATCCTCCTTATACCATCTTAGGTTTGCCTCGTATTTTGAGTACGGAAGAGGATTTCAAGAAATTGATTGAAGCCGTACCTAACGAATCTAATGGCCTCTGCTTGTGTACAGGCTCTTTCGGTGTGCGTGCCGACAATGATCTTGCAGGTATGATGGAACGTTTTGGCGACCGTGTGAACTTCGTACACTTGCGCAGTACACAACGTGACGAGGAAGGAAACTTCTACGAAGCTAATCACTTGGAAGGAAATGTAGACATGTACAACGTAATGAAGAGCCTTATTCTTCTACAACAGCGTCGTAAATGCTCTATCGCTATGCGTCCCGACCACGGACATCAAATGATTGATGACTTGAAAAAGAAAACGAATCCGGGATATTCTTGCCTGGGCCGTCTTCGCGGCTTGGCTGAACTTCGCGGCTTGGAAATGGGTATTGCAAAATCTATCCTCTAATCGAAGTACATAGTTAGCACTTTATTATCAAACACTACGGCTATTATTGATTGAAATAATAGTTGTAGTGTTTTTCATTTGCTCTTTTTCACTGGTTGAGGAATAAGTGAAGCGAATAAATCTCCAACATGTATATCTTTATCAGCTTTCTTTGTTTTTCTTGCTTTTTTCGGTTCGGGAATAATAAGTAAAGCTATTTGTGCGCAAGCCTCTGCATCTGCCAGTGCGTGGTGGTGATTCTCTAAATGATATCCGCATCGTTCTGCTACCGTATGCAACTGATGATTGGGCAAATCTTTTCCAAAGACTTTCCTCGAAGTACGGCAAGTACAATAAAACTTATAATCAGGATAAGTCATGTCATATAATTCGTGAACCGCCCGGAGACAACCTTCATCAAAAGGACTGTTGTGCGCTACAAGTGGCAGACCGTCTATCAATGGTTTGATTTCCGCCCATACTTCCGGAAATTCGTCGGCTTCCATCGTGTCGTCGTAAGTTAAGCCATGAACAGCTGTGGTCCATTGCGTATAATAATTGGGGCGGGGACGGATCAGACGATAGATTTTATTCGTTATTTTTCCTTCCCTTACGATGACAACCCCAACACTGCATACGCTGGTACGTTTGCCGTTGGCTGTTTCAAAGTCGATAGCTGCAAAGTTTATCATCGTTTCTATTATTTTTTCGGATACAAATATAGCATAAAAAATGAGGTTGGAGAAAATATAGTAACAGGATTGGCAAATAGAAACCTTTTACTAAAAATTGAATTAAAATGGACTTTGGGGAAACATTTCCAATAAAAAACTCTTCTTTTAAAGAATTTACACTATTTTTGTTCGACATAAACCAAAGGCATGGACAAAATGGAAAATCCGGGACCATTTGCCCCCTCCTGTCCAAATCAAATTGATCCCCTGAATCCAATCTAAATTGATCCCTTTTGTCCAGCTGAAAGTGACCCCTTCAAATTGAACGTACGGATATACTGGTGATGTTCCGCTTCCGGATATCACAACGAAAGAAAAGGCGCAGCAATATATCGGTTTGGATATGGCTGCCGAAAAGGTAGGCAAAGATAAATTTCTCGAAGAGATTGTCCCTGAATGGCTTCAAAAGGCAAAGGCAAACGAACGCATCGTTGATTAGAATTTATTTTCGCTATATTTGCGTACAAAATAGATCCATGTATACAGAATATCAGCCTTCTCATTTACTTGTTCCCTACATTGATAGCTATTGGGAGTTTAAGGGCAATCCGGATTATGGTATGCGCATCCATATTCTGCCGGATGGTTGTACCGATTTTATATTTACGCTGGGAGAGGTGGCTAATGCTGTTGAAGAAGGGAGTCTGATTATGCAACCCTATCGTTCCTATTTTGTAGGACCTATGACAAAATATTCGGAACTCGTCACTTATACAGAATCGATTCACATGTTTGGCGTTCGTTTTTTACCTTGTGGTTTGTCTTGCTTTACAAACCTGCCTCTACACGAATTTGTGAATAGCAGAGTCAGTACTAATGAGATGAAGGCTGTTTTTGATGACACTTTTATTGAAAAATTAGGTGAGCAGAAGCATGTCACAGATCGAATACGAGTAGTGGAAGAATATTTGCTGGCATATTTGGCGCGTCATTATCAGCCTGCCGATTCTCATGTCGCTATGGCAGTGAACATGATTAATCATTCCAAAGGAAAACGTTCAGTTCGCAGCTTGATGGATGATGTCTGTTTGTGTCAGCGTCATTTTGAGAGAAAGTTCAAGCATTATACCGGATTTACTCCTAAAGAATACAGCCGTATTGTTAAATTTAAGAATGCTGTGGAATTGTTGAGAACCACAACATCACCCAATCTGTTGACTACGGCAGTTGATGCAGGATACTATGATTTAGCGCATTTTTCAAAAGAGATTAAGTCGATGTCCGGCAATACTCCTGCGTCTTTTCTTTCCCTAACCGTTCCGGAAGAAACCACACTTACTTATATCGAACCACAAAGATAGATTAGGTAAAAGTCGCTTTTTTACAATAGAATGGGAAGATATGCCGTTACCTTTGCAAGGTTAATAAAAAACAATCAATTTATGACCACAAAAACAATGAAAGAGAAAGCAACAGAATTGTTGCAGAGATGTGAAGTAGTTACCCTTGCTTCTGTGAATAAAGAAGGTTATCCCCGTCCTGTGCCGATGAGCAAAATCCTGGCAGAAGGAATTTCCACTATCTGGATGTCTACCGGAGCAGATTCACTAAAAACAATTGATTTCTTATCGAATCCGAAAGCAGGATTATGCTTTCAGGATAAAGGAGACAGCGTGGCGTTAACGGGGAAAGTGGAAGTTGTAACTGACGAAAAGATGAAGCAGGAACTTTGGCAGGATTGGTTTATCGATCATTTTCCCGGTGGTCCCACTGATCCCGGCTATGTCTTGTTGAAATTTGAATCGAATCACGCAACTTATTGGATTGAAGGAATATTTATCCATAAGAAACTCGACTAATTCTACTCGGAAAGATAGAGGAATAGCGGATTTAATGAGGCTGTTCTCGAACAGCCTCGTAATTCATTTAGAATTCAAATTTTTCCAATTTCATTTCAGCCAATTTCTGAATGATACCTACATATTGAGCGAAATGAGGAGATTTTTCGTGTGCTGCCAATACTTCGGCATTCTGCCAAGTTTCGCAAATCATGAAAACGTCAGGACGCGTGCTGCTTTCGAAAGTATCATAAGCAATGCATCCTTCTTCTTTTAAAGAACAGGCAGTCAGTTCTTTTGCCGCTTTTATTGCTTCTTCGCGGTTGGATTCGTTTACACGAACAAAAACATTTAATCTGATCATAGTCTTTTTTATTTATATAATTAAAAGAATTGCTTTCTCACAGTATCTGTGAAAAGTCGGAGGCAAAGATACTATTTTTCTATACTTCTGGTGAGTTTATTTCAAAAATTCATATAAACTTCATGTCATCCTAAAAAAACAATTATATTTGCATCTGAATTCTAAAAGCAATGATTTTGGGCACAATTCTTAAATTTGTTATAGCTTAATATTAGCCTCATAAACCACAGGCTAATTTCTTTCGTTTGAGTAGTTCTATACTTGAACAGGTTTTTCATTTTATCATTTTTATTATTCACTGCATCGTTTTTCAAAACTGATGCAATTAAGGTATTCAGGCTTTTAGTCCGGTTTATGCTAATCAGATGGGAGTGGTGGGTGCGTTGAGAATGAATGGAAAATTTCGTAAGAAATAGTAAGCTGAACATAGAAGAAGAAATAAAAAGGATTGAGCTTCAGACGGTTGATCCTTTGGATAGAATCAGGCAGATCATTGGTGTCGTACAGGTTTCACTGACCTCGCTGAAAACAACTGTTGTCGGATATCAGTTTCGAAGTGCTGAAGAAGAGATTCTTTTCTTTAAAGTCTCGAAACCGCAGATTTCCGGTCTGTTGATGTTTTATGTCCGTTTGTATCAGATTGAAAAGAATCGTATCGACAAATCTCTGTCATCCCAATGCAGATATCTGAAGATTGAATTGGAGAACCTGCAAAAATCATTTTTGAATAATGACTTTTATGAATATTACCGTGCCGGTCGAACAGAGCTTGATAACCGCTATTTTATTCGGGAGAATTATGATATTCTTTCTGATATACATTGTCATCTACTGGATAGAGATATTTCTTTTACCACCTTGCATGATTCGAGTGTTGCAGAAATTCTGGCGAATAATCGCTTGATAGAATATGTGTCGGAGGAAATAGAGCAGCTGACAGAGAAACTTCATCTTAAATTCACTTCCATTGTAGACAGTAAACTGTTGCAATGGACGGACAGTAAAGTTGCTTTGGTTGAGTTTATCTATGCCTTGTATGCAGGTAAATGCTTTAATAATGGAAATACGAGTTTGAAAGACATTGCTTTTTGTTGCGAAACACTGTTTAATATCGAGATAGGTGATTTTTATCGTATATTCTTGGAAATCAGGAATAGAAAGAAAAGCAGAACCCAATTTCTGGATAAGTTGAAAGAACAGATTATAAAGATGATGGATGAGCTTGACAGATAAATTTCAGGGCGTCTTGTGACATCTTGTGAATTATACAAATGGCTATTATCCAACTTTGCGGAGAAATATAATTGATTCACAAAGAAAGATAATCGCTTTTGTATAGTTATGGAAACAACATTTACATGGGAGATAAGGGTGAAGAATTGCCCCTTATTAATTAAGAAATGCAGTCACTGTGATAGTGACCGCTTTTATTGCAGTGATAAGTTCAGGATGAATGCACAGAAGAAAAACATTGATGTCTGGCTGATTTATAGATGTGTGAAATGTGATAACACTTGTAATATGACTCTGTTGTCACGAACTAAACCCGACTTGATTGATAAAAAGCTCTTTCACAGCTTTTCTATGAATGACAGGGAAGTTGCCTGGCAATATGCCTTTTCTGCCGGAGTGGCAAGTAGGAATAATCTTCAATTAGATTATGACAGTGTTGAATATGAGGTGATAAATACCGTCTCTTTAGAAGACATCCTGAATATGAGTAGTGAGATCATAAGTATCCAAGTCAAGTGTGATTTCGACTTGAGCCTTAAATTATCCTCATTGATAAAAAGATGTCTGCCTCTTTCCAGTACCCGCTTGAAGCTGCTGTTTGAAAAAGGGTATATTTCTTTACTTTCCGGCAAAACATCTTCCAAGTGTAAGGTAAAGAATGGCGATACTATTTTGATGGATCGAAAAAGCCTGATTGATTTCTTGGGATAAAATCGGTTTTACAGTTTTTTTTAATAGCTTTGTGAAATGATAATTCGCATTCTGTAAAAGAGGTTGTACTATTAAGATGGAAGATATGAAAAAGGTATGTTTATTAGCTTTTGTTTTGTTTACTTGGAGTATCGTTGTGAATGCACAGGAAAGTGATGGACGATACGTTGAAGTGACCGGTTCTTCTGAAATAGAAGTCGTTCCGGATGAGATTCATTTTCTGGTTCAGATTAAGGAGTATTGGCAAGAAGAATACACCGGTAAATCAAAAAAAGAAGAAGATTTTCATACGAAAGTGCCATTGGCAATGATAGAGAAAGATTTGCGTAAAAGTTTGCGCAAAATAGGAATAACGGATGATGCTATCCGCACACAGGAAATAGGAGATTATTGGCGTCAGAGAGGAAAGGAGTTTCTGATAGGTAAGCAATTGGATATCCGGCTTACGGATTTTGAGCAGATTAACTCTATTATTCGTTCAGTCAATACGTGGGGAATTGAGTCCATGCGCATCGGAGAACTCAAACATAAAGATTTGCCAATGTATCGGAAACAAGGTAAGATTGAAGCACTGAAGGCTGCCCGTGAGAAAGCATCTTATCTGGTGGAAGCGATGGGGCAGCAGTTGGGTGAAGTGATTCGTATCATCGAACCTGCCGATAATAACATAAGCCGTTATCTTCCTTTCGAAGCGCAGAGCAATGTAAGCATGGGTGCGGCAGCTACCGAGCAGTACCGGGTTATCAAGCTACGGTATGAAATGACGGCTCGTTTTGCCATTAAATAAAAATAGTCTATCTTTGTCGCATGACAAGAAATAATAAATCGGATTTGGTTTAGTAAACAATCTGTGTTTCTGATACAGATTGTCCTTTCGTTTGCTCTCGGATGATTCCTTCTGGGAGTACTCTTTATGTCTTTATAATTTCAATTTTTAACTTGCGTACAAGGGTGCTAAAAGTATCGTGGTGCTTTGTAACGTGTACGCTGTATACATTAAGATCATGAATAACGAAAATCAAACAATTCACAAATTCGACTTTAATTTAAACTGGTATGGCTGGAATGATAAACTAAGCCAACTAAAACAAGAATTACTCTACAGCACTCTTCCTCATGGACGTATATCCATAGTACATCGTACCTGCTACGAGGTCGTTTCCGAAAACGGATTGTTTCAGTGTGAACTCACGGGAAACATGATGTATGGGAAATCTGATGCTGAATTACCCTGTACGGGTGATTGGGTGCTTTTTCAACCATTTGATGAGAATAAAGGGATTATTGTCTATATGCTACCTCGTGAGCGGACATTGTATCGCAAGAAAAGCGGTACAGTTGCCGATAAGCAGGCCATTGCTTCTTACGTCGATAAAGCATTTGTTGTGCAGAGTCTTGACGATAATTTCAATGTCCGCAGAGTAGAACGTTTTATGGTTCAGGTATTAGAAGAAAACATCAAGCCTGTATTGGTACTTAATAAATCCGATTTAGATTTTGACAGGCAGAGTGTTGAAGAACAAATAAATCATATCTCCAATCAGATACCTGTATTTTTTACGAGCATTCATCAACCCCAAACGATTCTCCGGTTGCGGGAATCCATATCAGAGGGAGAAACTGTTGTGTTTGTCGGTTCTTCGGGTGTCGGGAAAAGTTCTCTGGTAAATGCACTCTGTGAAAAATCTGTGTTGCTTACCTCCGATATAAGCCTGTCCACAGGAAAAGGCCGGCATACATCAACCCGTCGGGAAATGGTATTGATGAATGATTCGGGTGTTTTAATCGATACTCCGGGTGTGCGTGAATTTGGCTTGGTTATCGACAATCCAGACTCACTGGCCGAAGTACTTGAAATCTCTGACTATGCAGAATCGTGCCGTTTCAAAGATTGCAAGCATATTAACGAACCGGGTTGTGCTGTTTTAAAAGCAGTCAATAGCGGCGTGTTAGATTATAAAGTTTATACAAGCTATCTGAAACTTCGCCGGGAAGCGTGGCACTTTTCTGCTTCCGAACATGAGAAACGTAAAAAGGAGAAGTCGTTTACAAAACTTGTAGAAGAAGAAGTAAAGAATCGTAAGGCAAATCGCTGATTTCTATTTAAACGGTGTAGGTATTGGAATTTATTTTTTTCTTCAAAAGAGCAAAAAAGTTCTAGTTGCGCAAAAAGGCTGCGTACCACTGCATCTATCTTTGTCGAAGAAACAAGAAAACAGGTCAAGTACGGGTTACTTCAACAACTCATTTAAGGTATGGAAATCACTCATACGATTATCTGTTTTCCTGTTTCGTAAAGGGGCAGTAGCTCAGTGGGTAGAGCATCATACATAATCTTGAGATTATCCTGATGAAAAAGGTCAATTAAGATTTACTTCTATCCTGTGACGGTCGTCGGTTCGACTCCGGCCTGCTCCACAAAAATAAATATAGAGGTAGGACAGCAGCTTCGGGATTATCTGAAATGAGGTCAACCGGGGCTTACTTCTTAACGGTGGATAACGCTGGTTCGAATCCGGCCTGTTCTACCTCTTTTTATCAACTAAGGTCAAGGAAGACTTACTTCAAAACCGCAGGAATGCTCCATTGATTCACAGTCTTCCGATTACCTTACTTAAAAAAACAAAGTTATGAATAAAGATTTGTTGAAAGTGTCTATCAGGCAGAATGCAATCTATTTGCCTTTGATAGAAGAAGAGAAAAAGCAGGAAGAGTTGACTTCGACTACCATTGCATTGGTAGCCCAACTCCGTAAAGTAGGATATAGCTTGTCCGAAGAACTGCTGCATGCCATTAATCAGTTATATCCGGCTCAACAGATGATGATTCTTCAGGTGATGAAAGAAGCATTGGGCGTGACGCTAAACTGGTCTCCATTGGTGAAAGGGTGGGATGTACCTACCGGAGAAACGCGCTTGGATCATCTGGTTACATGGATCGCTAACCTGTTTAATAGCCAGAAAGGCCTTAAACTACCTTGCGGACACGTGATCCCTGATAATACATTTCCTATGGAACGATACAACGGTTGCCCGTTCTGCGGAACTCCGTTCCAAACGGCTACTACGGAATACTTCGGACAGGGAAGTAAATTGAAAGTGCTGGAACTTTGGCAGGACAAGGAGCTGAATGCTTTTTTCTGTGACTTGCTTGAATCGCGTACAGCTCTTGATGCCACACAAGCGGATAGCTTGAAAATAATGCTTGGCGAACTTCCGTTACCGGCAGTCGAAATCAAAATGAAGGAGACATTGATGTTGGTGATAGATACATTGGTGGAACAGGATAGAGCGCAGGAAGCGCAAATCTATTTCTCTACTCCGAATGATATATTGCGTTATCTGTGGTATAAGAAAACCGGATTCCTGCAAATCATAGAGCCTAAGACTATTATCCGTAAAACAGGTAGAAACAACACACATATATGTGGAGTTTTGGATAAAAGTCGTTCGGCAGCTCAAGCGAAGCGTGAGGAGTTGAAGTTGAAATATACGCGTCGTGAATGTAAAATGGTAGCTCTTTGGTTGAACAACCTGACAATGGCTCCGGAGAAGGCTTGCGAAATCATGCATCCGAAAAGAGAGATGTGGGTACGTATGATACGTGCGTTGCGTCTGGCGGAATATGCCCGTAAGCCGGAATTCGGAAATTTGAAGGAATTGATGGATATATTCTACCGCGAGGCATATACCGTTTGGCAGGGAGAAGTGGAGCGCAACCGTTTGAAGGCGGATGCGGAACAGACATTTGCTTTGTTAAAGCAGCGACCGGGTATGTTTGCACGTTCTTTATTTGCGAATATGCTTTGGTTCGGAGCGGAAGAGACGTTGGCTGCATTTAAAGAAGTGGTTCATTTGTTGCCGGCACGTTTGGTCGTTACTTTGGGTATGTATGCGGAGAGCTACTTTGAACCGGGACGTAAGAGAATGGTGAAACCTTTAGGGGGGAATGCTCTTTTGATAGAACCACATTATTTGGTAGGTCTGTATATGGAGGATCAGCTAAAAGCGATGGTGAAGGATGTACAGGATTTGTGTAAGGAAGTCGTAGCTGCCCGTTTCGCCAGTGCAACTGTCGAAAGTGAAAACAAAAGTATGTATATTGACCCTATGTTGTTCCATATTCCGTTGGCTATCGGCGATCGTAGCGAAACAATTCAGGATACTTCCTGTGCTTTGCAGGGAACGCGTTTCCCGGTAGAGGGGGATAAAGTGCGATTGTTTATGCAGTGGGGAAAAGGGCTTCCGGCACAGCATCTTGACATGGACTTGAGTTGTCATATCACTTTGCCTTCCACAACAGAAGTTTGTTCCTTCTTCAACTTGCAAGCTATTGGCGCTAAACATAGCGGGGATATCCGAAGTATTCCTAATAAGAAAGGTACTGCCGAATATATCGAGCTGGATTTGAATGAACTGAACCGTGTAGGTGCGGAATATGTCGCTTTCACTTGCAATGCATATAGCAACGGGACTATCTCTCCTAATCTGGTGGTAGGTTGGATGAACTCTGCCTATCCAATGAAGATATCGGAAAGAACAGGAGTAGCTTACGATCCTTCTTGCGTACAACATCAGGTACGTATTTCCCAAAGTTTGCAGAAAGGGCTTGTTTTCGGAGTTCTGAAAGTGAAAGAACGGGAAATCGTTTGGCTGGAAATACCTTTTGGTGGACAGACGATTCTTTCTTTGGATACACAGACCATTGAAAAGTATCTGGATAAGCTGGAAGCGAAAACAACTGTTGGTGAACTGTTAGCTGTCAAAGCACAGGCACAGGGATTGAAGTTAGTTGATATTCCGGAAGCGGACGAGATATATACTCGTGAATGGGCATTGAATACTGCCGCTGTGACTAAATTACTGTTGGGTGATTAAATTCTTGGGAGGAATTGTCTTTTTCCTCCTAAGATTTAAAGGTCGTATCGCATAAAGTTATACCTTTGTATGCGATAGATTAATCGTCTGACAGCTGTTGAACTTTCGTCTGACAACTGTTGTCTTTCCGTCTGACAACTGTCAGACGAAAAAGATACAGCTGTCAGACGATTATTTTTATATGAACTGAAGATTAAAGTTCAATGAACAGGCGATTAAATATACGTAGTGAAAGTAATAAATGTATGAACTAATAAAAAGATATACTTATGAGTGCTCAATATGATTTGTATGAAACACCGGATCCTGATTGTACCGGAGAACAAAAGCCTTTGCATGCCCGTATCGTTCCAAATGGAACTTACTCGAAGAAAGAATTCATGGAACGTGTATCTCGTTCTTCCCAGACTTTTAACTATAACGTGATAGATGCGGTAGTAGGAGTTGTATTGGATGAACTAGCCGAAACGTTAGCAGAGGGATATATCGTAGAACTTGGCGAACTCGGGCATTTTAGCATCTCTTTGAAATGTACGCATAAAGTAATGACTAAACGTGAGATTCGTGCCGAATCAATCTGTTTTGATAATGTGCATTTGCGCACTTCCAAAGAGTTCAAAAGGAAGATTAAGCGTGAAATAGAGTTGGAACGTGTGGATAAATCCAAACACTCTTCTCAAAAAGTGGAATTTTCTATGGAGCAACGCCAACAGCTTTTACAGGAATTTCTAAGGAAAAATGGTGGTATTACCCGATTGGAATATAGTAGCCTGACCGGACTTTCCCGGCTGAAAGCAATAGATGATTTGAATACTTTCATTGAGAAAGGGATTCTTCGTAAACGTGGAGCTGGAAGAACCGTGTTTTATGTTTGGCAACAAGAGTAATAACAATCAATTCAAAGATTTCTTCTTGTTATTGCTAACAATTTTGTACCTTTGTTTGTCTATAGAAAAAACAGTAGGATTATGGCAAGTATAACAATTCCTTATGCAGTAGCAGATTTCATAGAAATGCGTGAACGTGGTTTCTATTATGTAGATAAGACCCAATATATAGCTAAGCTTGAAGATTATAAGGCTCCTGTATTTCTGCGTCCCCGTCGCTTTGGGAAGAGTTTGTTAGTCTCTACTCTAGCTTGCTATTATGACCGTACGAAAGCGCATCGGTTTGAAGAATTGTTTGGTGACACGTGGATTGGAAACCATCCGACAAAAGAACATAACCGTTATATGATAATCCGTTATGACTTCTCCGCAATGGTAATGTCAGACCATATTCAAGGGCTGGCACAGAATTTTAATGACTTGAATTGCGGTCCGGTAGAAGTAATGGTAGCACATAATCGTGATTTATTTGGTGATTTTGAATTTAGCAATCGTGGCGATGCATCTAAAATGCTGGAAGAAGTGCTTACTTACGCCCGCTCTCACGAATTGCCTAAAGTCTATATTTTGATTGATGAATATGATAATTTCACCAATCAATTACTTACTGCCTATAATGATCCACTCTATGAAGAAGTTACTACTAATGACAGCTTTCTGCGTACTTTTTTTAAAGTAATTAAAAAAGGTATTGGTGAAGGTAGTATCCGTACTTGTTTTTGTACAGGTGTGCTGCCTGTCACTATGGATGATTTGACTAGTGGATATAATATTGCAGAGATATTGACTCTTGAGCCTAATTTCCTGAATATGCTTGGGTTTACATACGAAGAAACTGAAACATATCTACGTTATGTGCTTGATAAGTATTCTACAGGACAGGATCGCTTTGACGAAATATGGCAACTAATAGTGAGTAACTATGATGGTTATCGTTTCCGTCCGAATGGAGATCGGTTATTCAATGCCACTATCCTTACTTACTTCTTCAAGAAATTTGCAGCCAATGCCGGTAGTATTCCGGACGAATTGGTAGATGAAAATCTACGTACTGACATTCATTGGATTCGTCGGTTGACTCTTTCGCTGGATAATGCGAAAACGATGTTGGATGCATTGGTAATTGACGATGAATTGCCTTATAATGTGGCTGATCTTGCTAGTAAGTTTAATAAGAAAAAGTTTTTTGATAAAGAGTTTTATCCCATTAGTTTGTTTTATTTGGGAATGACGACGTTGAAGGATAAATTTGTAACCACATTGCCTAATATGACGATGCGTAGTGTATACATGGACTACTATAATCAACTGAACAAAATAGAAGGCAATGCACAACGTTATGTTCCTGTGTATCGGCACTATGATTCCAATCGAAGCTTAGAACCACTCGTTCAGAATTATATCGAACAATATTTGGGACAATTTCCAGCACAAGTTTTTGATAAGATCAATGAAAACTTTATCCGGTGTTCTTTCTACGAACTGGTATCGCGTTATTTAAGTAGTTGTTATACCTTTGCCATCGAACAGAATAATTCAGTAGGCCGATCAGACTTTGAAATGACCGGTATTCCCGGTACAGATTACTATACGGATGATCGTGTGGTCGAATTTAAATATTATCGTATGAAAGAAGCTGAAAAGATGCTTGCGCTTTCCGAGCCTCTTCCCGAGCACGTGGAACAGGTGAAAAGATACGGTGAAGACACTAAGAAAAAGTTTCCTAATTATAATGTACGGACATATGTGGTGTACATTTGTGCTAATAAGGGATGGAAATGTTGGGAAGTATGAGACAATAAAATCTGCAATATTGCACTAACTGTTTATGAAAAATGAGAGTCATATTATCTCTCGAATGATTTCCGGAGATATAAATGCTTTTAAACTTCTTTTCGATCGTTACTATTCTCAAGTGCGTTTCTTCACATTGGGGATAGTGAAAGATTCTTTTGTTGCCGATGATATAGCTCAAAATGTATTTATCAAGGTCTGGACAAAAAGAGAATTGATTGATTGCGAACGGAAGTTTAATAACTATTTGTATTCCATCACAAAGAATGAGATAACAGATTATTTCCGTTCCTTAGTCATTTCAGAACCTTTGGAAAGCATTTCATATCTGAAGGATAGCGATCATACAGATGAAATGATAGAAAGTGTTTATGATCTGTCACATATTAAAGAACTGGTGATGAAAGAAGTGGATAATATGCCTCCGCAGCGTCGTGCAGTGTTTGTCATGAGTCGTTTGCAAGGATTGTCTAATGATGAGATAGCCTCTAAACTAGGAATATCCAAACGCACGGTAGAACGCCATCTGAATATAGCGTTGCATATACTTCGTGAAAAACTGGGAGGATTTCTTTATTGGATTGCTGTTTTGTTCATTCTTTCTCTCTGATTTTAATTTTTCCGCTCTGCCATACTACTTTTTGTTACACCTCTATTCCCAATTAATAGTTTATAAATGTTAAAGTCGAAAAAGCATTGGGTGTACTTTTTCTAGCTTCCGTATATCAGATATAACCAGATAATACGAAGAAAAATGAAACTCTTACCTCCCGGAATATTGAAAGACTATTTCTATAACTTGAAGAAGGATATCACTTCAAGTGCGTTTGGACGATGGTTCATAGAGAATGAGTCTAAACCGGAATTCGATCAGGAATTGCAAGAAATTTGGAAAGAATCGTCTCAAGTAGCCTGTGACCGCGAAATGACCTCTTCTGCATTTGTGAAGGTCTGTGAAGCTATTGGCGGAGTAGCTCCGTCTCCTCAAAAGAGTACATTCACGAGAACAATACATTATCTGATACGTGTTGCAGCTATTCTGTTTATTCCTTTATTGGGAGCTACTCTTTATCTATATCTGGATAACAAGGAATCACAAGTCAACTGGATAGAAGTCTATGCCGAATATGGGCAAAAGAAAGAAGTTATTTTGCCCGACCAGAGTAAAGTCTGGCTGAATTCCGGTACACATATTATCTATCCCGAACGGTTTACCCAAGTTCGCCAGATATTTGTTAGCGGAGAAACCTTTCTGGAAGTGACAAAAGATCCGGAACGTCCTTTTATTGTAGATACAAAAGATTTAAGCATCAAAGTGCATGGAACAAGATTTAATGTACGTTCTTATACGGAAGATAAAGGTACGGAAGCCACACTGCTCGAAGGAAGTATTTCTTTGTTGGTGAAGGGAGATTTAAATCAGCATGATATTTTCCTTGTTCCGGGTGAGAAAGCTATACTGGATAAAAAACAAGTTAAACTTGAAAAGTTTGACGTCGATGGGTATCAATCCTGGCGAAACGGACAGTATACATTCAGAGACAAGACACTGCAAGAGATTATAACGGAACTTCAACGTCTGTTCAATGTTCAGATTGTGATAAGGGATAAAGCGCTACTCAAAGAAATTTTCTTTGTCACATTTGCCCAGGGACTTTCTTTGGATGAGATGCTCGAAGCATTGAATATAGACAATGAATTATGTATCAAGCGAGATCAGGATATTATTGAAATTTCAAGAAAGACGAGATAGACAACCCAGTTATTAACCTTAAAATACATGTGCGGAATGGATGGATAAACAAATAAAAAAATAAACGAGAAAGTGGTTGCGACACTTTCCCGTTTTGGAAATCAGTTAACAAAATTAATTATTAACTTAGATCATTGCCAAAGGTATGAAATATCATGAAAAACCGGCTCATTTTAGAGAGCTATTTAGCAATCTTTTACCAATTCTATTGGCGCTATTTATCTGGACGAATCCGGTATTGGCGCAGAATAATGGAGAACTTATCACGCTTAGTCTCAAAAATAAGACAATTGGTGAGGCGTTGGAAACAATCAATAAGCGATACAATTACACGTTTGTTCTTCGAACACCGGATATTGATACAAAAAGAAAAGTTTCAATAGACGCCAAACAACAAAAGATCGAAGATGTACTGAATAATCTGTTTCGGGGGCAGGATGTCTCTTTCGATATCAATAACAAAACTGTCCGTATCTCCAAGAATGTCAGGCAGAAAGACGCAGAATCTACACAGGGGGCTACTACCAGAAACGTGACAGGACAAGTTACGGATAGTTCCGGCGAACCGATGATAGGTGTCAGTGTGATGGTGAAAGGAAGTAATAATGGAGTGGTGACCAATATGGATGGTAAGTACGAAATCAAAATCGATCATCCTAATCAAGTACTTCAATACTCTTTTCTCGGTTATCTGTCCCAGGAAAAAAGAATCGGAGACAACCGGATGCTGAATGTAACTTTAGAGGAAGATGTGAAAAAACTGGATGAAGTGGTTGTAGTAGGCTATAGCGTACAGAAGAAGAAAGATATAACGGGAGCTGTATCCACTGTTCTGGCAAAAGATATAGAAAATATTCCCGTGAATGATTTCGGGTCGGCACTTGCCGGACGTTCTGCGGGAGTACAAGTTATCACCCCTTCGGGAAAGCCGAATGAGGGTTTCTCTATCCGTGTCCGGGGAGCTACGTCTATCAATGCAGGAAACGAACCTTTGTATGTGGTGGATGGAGTGCCGACCAGTGACACAAAAACGATCAACCCTTCCGAAATAGAAAGTATTACGGTATTGAAAGACGCTTCTTCTGCTGCAATCTACGGAAATGCAGGTGCGAATGGGGTAGTACTGATTACCACCAAAAGAGGCCGGAAAGGTGAAGCGCAAATTGAGTTGAATGCCTACTATGGTTTTTCGGAACGTGCCAAGAGAATAGATGTTTTGAATAAAGATGAATATCAGGATTTACTTTCCGATTTGGGGTATCCGGCCATGGATACCTCCGTGTATAATGCCAATATCGACTGGCAGGATGAAATGTTTCGCAATGCGGCCATGCAGAATTATCAGTTATCCATTTCCGGTGGAAACGAAAAATCCCTTTATTACATTTCAGCCGGATTTATCAAACAGGATGGTATTGTAAAACCATCTTCATTTGAACGTATGAATTTTAAGATCAATCTGGAACAGGAATTGAAAAAATGGGTAAAGATCGGAACGAACCTAAGTTACAGTAAGATCAATGATGTCGATGTTTCGGATGGAAATTCCGAGACCGTTATTCTGCAAGCCATCACCACTCCATCTGTGGTAGGTAAATATAATGCGGACGGAACATTTCCTACGCTACCGTTTTTGTCTTCTTTGGAGAATCCTTTAAGTGCGGTAGAGTCATATACTCGTGATTATGTATATCATAAATTGTTGGGTAACCTCTATGCGGAGATTTCTTTTACTCCGGATCTGAAGTTAAAAACAAGCATGGGCATCGAAATGGGTGCTTCCCGGTACAAAGAATTTCTGGACCCGTTCAGTTCAGCTTGGGGACGTAACCAGCAGGGACAAGCGAGTTATAACACTTCGTTAAATTACAAATGGATCAACGAAGAAATTCTGACTTATACTAAGAAGATAGGAGATCACAGTTTCTCGGCTTTGGCGGGGTTTGTGGCTTCCCGCTATGTGGGAGAATCGGCAAACAGTTCTATACGTGGATTCTCTGATAATAAAATACATTCTATGAACGCCGGAACTGTATTAAACAAGCCAAGTGAAGATTATGGTGCATCTACCAATGCTTCTGTATTGGGGAGAGTGACCTATGACTACCAGAATAAGTACCTCGCCACTGTCAATTTCCGTGCTGACGGTTCTTCCAAGTTTGGCGTGAACAACCGTTGGGGGTATTTCCCTTCTTTCTCTTTGGGATGGAGACTGACTGGGGAGGAATTTATGAAACCATTGGATTGGTTGAGTGATTTGAAACTGCGTGTCGGCTGGGGACAGGTTGGTAATGACCAGGTGGGTTATTATAGTTCTTATGGGATTTATGGAATCGGAGCCAATTATAATATGGATGGCGTTATTTTACCAGGATATTATCAGAGCCAGATAGGGAATGATAAGTTGCGTTGGGAGAGAACTACCCAGACCAATGTGGGACTCGACTTCTCTTTCCTTAATGGAAGAATGACGTTGACTGCCGATGCATACTATAAGAAAACAACCGATTTGCTGTTAATGGTAAAGCTGCCTCAAACTTCCGGATTCGATTCGGGTATGCAAAATGTAGGTAGCGTGGTAAATAAAGGATTGGAGTTCCAACTGACCACGCGTAATCTGACCGGAGAACTAAAATGGACAACAGATTTTAATATCTCCACTAATAAGAATGAGGTGACAGATATGGCAGGAAGTCCTGCTATCTTTACCGGATCACTTGATAAGAAAATCTCCGGAAATGTGTCTATCATTCAGAAAGGACAGGCTTTAGGTTCTTTTTATGGTTTTCAGGCAGCAGGAGTAAACCCGCAAAACGGACGTATGATGTACGAAAAGGCTAACGGAATGTTAGTGTATGAAGAAGATTTGAGCGCAGATGAAGACCGCCGGATCTTGGGTTGTGCACAGCCGAAATTTTTGTATGGCATCAACAATGTCTTTTCATATAAGAATTTTGACCTGTCTTTCTTCTTTCAGGGTTCATACGGGAATGATATTTATAATGCCACCCGTATGTTTACCGAAGGAATGTTCGACTCCCGCAACCAGTCCGACCGTGTCCTGATGCGTTGGCGTAATCCGGGAGACTACACTACTGTGCCCCGTGCGGAGAAAGATAAATACCCGGCTATTTCTTCCCGTTTTGTAGAAGACGGTTCTTACTTTAAACTGAAAAATGTGAAACTGTCATATACTTTGCCGCGTCCGCTGACACGGAAGGCTTTGATGGACAGAGTGACGGTCTATATATCAGGGGATAACCTGGTGACTTTTACCAATTACAGAGGTTATGACCCGGAAGTGAATATCGGTGGAGGCAGTTCTTCGGCTATGGGAATCGACCAGGGTGTCTTCCCCCATGCAAGAACTTATATTCTGGGAGCTACTATTGTATTTTGAGCATTGTTCAACTCATTAAATCTAAAAAAGACATGAAACAGATATATTCTATATTTATATCCGCAGCTTTGCTGCTCAATGTAGGGCTGACCTCCTGTGATAGTTTCCTGACAGAAACACCGCAGGGAGAACTGACCGAAGCCAATGCTTTTACTTCCATAAAAGATGCGGAAGCACTGATTATCAGTTGCTATGACGGAATACAGAAGGGGCATGAAGAATATTATATGTGGTATTATATGATTCTTGCAGACTGTTTTGCGGATAATGCATACAGTGGTGGTGATGATGTGGATATCAATAATGTGTTCTTACGCGACCTGACTCCCCGTAATGCGGTTGTTATGAAATCATGGAAGTCGCTTTACGGAAGTATTATGCGTTGTAACGTAGCTTTGAAATATATACCTCAAATTAATGATCCGTTGTTGGACGCGGAAGCTTTTACCGGAGTGAGTAAACGTGAAGAAATGCTTGGAGAAGCTTCTTTCTTGCGGGCGTTGCATTATTTTAATTTAGTAAAGACCTGGGGATGTGTGCCTGTTGTGACTACTACGGGAAGCACTGCTCCGGCTGATGTGCAAGTGCTTCGTGCCGATTCGGAAGAGGAAGTTTATGCACGTATCATTGAAGATTTGGGATTTGCGTTGACCCGTTTACCGGACAAGCGTGCTACGGAAGCTGAAACCAGAGGATTTGCCAGTAAAGGGGCGGTTAACGCTTTGTTTGCAAAAGTGTATGCAACGAAAGGTGCACCCGGCAATGTGGAATGGGATAAGGTGAAGACCTATTCGGAAGCAGTGATGAATTCGCCGGTATACCGATTGGTGGATACGTATGACCATCTGTTTGACGATGAACATCGTAATAATAGTGAGACAATTCTGGCTGTACAGTATATCGCCAACAGTACGGAAAATAATTACGTACCTGTTCTTCTATTGCCTCCTTCCATGACAGAGCAGAATTGGCGTAAATATCTGACACCTTCCCAAAGTTTGCTGAAAGCTTTTGATGATGAAGGAGATCAGGTTCGTAAAAACTCTACGGTCATCTTTGAGGATATTAACAATATTTGGTTCGACCAGTATTATGCGCAACTGAAGAATGGACAATGGGAAACCCGTACATTGCCTTTCCCTTACAAGTGCAGGGCTAAGAACCGGGTAGGATGGGATTGCGGAGACTTGATCTATATTTTCCGTCTGGCTGATATTGTTCTGTTGCATGCAGAAGCAGTCAATGCTTTGTCCGGTCCGGCAACTGCAATAGCGGAACCTAATCTGCAAAAGATTCGTACCCGTGTCGGACTTCAGGAATTGAATGCCAGTTCAAGAGAAGAGCTGACCCGGCTTCTTTTGAAAGAAAGACGCTTGGAACTGGCTTACGAAGGAGAGCGATTCTTTGATTTGAAACGTTATGGTATTGCTCAAAGCACCCTGTCAAGTCTGACGTGGTCGGAAATTGTGGATGGAGAACAAACGACTGTTACGGGTAAATTCCCCGCACACATGTTGCTGATGCCTATTCCGCAGGAGGAAAGGGATCGTAATCCGAACCTAACTCAAAATCCGGGGTATAATTAATCCTCTTCCTTTATTAATCTTTAAATGAAGAAATATGAAAACGAATTTATATAAGCTTGTTTCATTCTATATATTTATCGGGCTACTGGCTGTTTCTTGCCAGAATCAGGATGAAATGTTTTTCGATCCGTCTGCCGAAGCACCTGTCATTGGAAAATTGTCCTTGAATCAGGAACAGTTGCAATATGGTGGGTCGGTAAAATTGAATGTGGAGGTGACGGATGCAGATGCTTTGTCGCACGTAGAAATACGCTTGGTTGCCAATCAGGCGGTGCTTTATTCCAAAACTCTTCCGGGAAATAATCAAAAGACGTTGAAAGTGGAAGAGGAAATCGAAGTGCCGTTTGGACGTTTGTGTGGCGAGCAACTTGCTTCTCTGGAGGTTGTGGCTACAAATAAAAATGTGAAAACAGCAGAACAATCTTACGAGATTCCATTGGAAAGGCCGGATTTTGCACAATTATATGTAGTGGTTGGTGAAACAGGGGAAGAAATTGTGCTGCAAAGGGATGAAAGTAATCCGTTAACTCCTTATTTATATAAGGCTACTGTAGACTTGCCGAATAATACAAATGTGTTTATATATAGCGAGCCGGAAAAGAAAGGAATGGTATGGGGATTTGATGCCAGTACGAATACTTGCGAGTTGGCTTCGTCGCGTCCGGTTTCCCTTTGTGATTCACAGAGTACGGAAGAGAAAGTGAGAGAGGTGGTATTCGATGCTTTTTCTTTTGAGATTTCACCTCTGAAAAAGGAAATGACAGTAAATGATGTTGTCTTCATGCTATATAAGAAGAATGCGTCGGATAATGATTTTGTAAGCAATACACTTCGTGCCCAGAATGTTTCTTTGACAAACGGTGAAGAAGTGAGGACAGAATTGATTGATCTCAATGTGTTGAAGTTTGATCCGGATTTCTTTAAACTGGAAGGAGATAAGTTGATGTATATCGGGCAGACAGGTAATGTGACGTTATATATGAATACGATGTTCAACTTTGTTTTTGTAGAGAGTGCGGAAAATCCGTTAACTACTAATGTTTCCTATCCGGAAGTTTTGTTTGTGAATGGTTGGGGAATCGGTCGCCCGGAATTGTGGAACTATAATCCGGATTGGGATTTTAATAATGCAGTTATTTTCCGTAAAATATCGGAAGATGCTACCCAAACTGTCTATTCACAGACTGTCATTGTCAGTAAATGGGTTCAATTCAAATTCTATAATCAGAAAGACTGGGGAGGTGAGTTCTCTTGTCCGAATATAACGTTTGAAGATGACAACTTTAAAGCCGTAGAAGAAAGCGGTAAACCGGGAAATTATAATATATCACCTTCGTTGGGCGATGATACGAGTTATAAATCAGCGGTTGCCAAGATTACATTTATTGTTCCGAAATCGGGAAATACAACTCATTTCCGGAGTACTATTCTGGTAGAGAGTGACCTGGATTGAGTAATCACTTATCATTAAACTAATTTGTATTATGCATAAAAAGATTCAATATATATTATTGCTTATGTTATTTACCTGTTTGATACCTGTTACGGCGAAAAACAAAAGCCGGATCAGTCTGAATGATGAATGGCAGTTCAAGCAATCTATATCTCAAAGTTGGCTCCCGGCACAAGTGCCCGGAGCCGTACATACCGATTTGATGAATAATCGTATGATAAAGGACCCGTTTTACGGAGTAAATGAGAAATCCCTGCAATGGATTGGAGAAAAGGATTGGGAATATAAAAAGACTTTCATAGTAGATGAGGCTCTGCTTCAAGCGCCCAATGTACAGCTAGTTTTTGCCGGACTTGATACGTATGCCGATATTTATATCAATGATTATCTGGTGATGAAGTGTGACAATATGTTTCGTACATGGACTTTGAATCCTCTTCCTTATTTGAAGAAAGGGGAGAATACTATCCGCATCTATTTCCATTCTATATTTAAGGTGGATATGCCTAAGTACCTGGCGTCTCCTTTCCAGTTGCAGGCATGGCCTAATAATGATCAGTCGGATATTATGTTAAGCCTTTATGCCCGCAAAGCCGGATATAATTATGGATGGGACTGGGGCCCTCGTTTGATTACTACCGGTATCTGGAGAGATGTTTATCTGGAATACTGGGATGATATCCATATCGATGGAACTCAAATTATTACCCGGAAACTGGAGTCGGGAAAAGCGAAGATGGAGGCTGTTTGTACGGTGATGAGTGATGAGGATACGAAGGCAACGTTTACAGTGGAATATGATAAGAAAGAGGCTGTTCGTAAACAAGTAGCATTAACTAAAGGGATGAACACGGTACGGGTAGACTTCGAAGTGAAGAATCCTGAATTATGGTGGACTAACGGATTAGGCAATCCCCGGATGTATGATTTCGATATTGTATTGGATAAAGAAGGACGTAAGGTGACAGACCGTGTAAAGACGGGTATCCGTACATTGGAAATAGTTCGTGAAAAAGATGAACAGGGGCAGTCAATGTTTGTGAAGCTGAATGGAAAAGCGGTCTTTATGAAAGGAGCCAATTATATTCCTTTGGATAATTTTCCGAACAGGGTGCCTGAAAGTTGGTACGAATATATCATCAAGTCGGCAGCTGATGTGAATATGAATATGTTGCGTATTTGGGGCGGAGGTATTTATGAGATGGATGCGTTTTATGAAATGTGTGACAAATACGGTATTCTTGTTTGGCAGGATATGATGTTTGCCTGTGGCATGTTCCCCGCTGACGAGCATTATTTGAATAGCGTGGCCGAGGAAGTGAAGGATAATGTGAAACGCTTGCGTAATCATCCTTGCATTGCACTCTGGAACGGAAACAATGAAAATGAGATTTCATATTTCGGATGGGGATGGAAAGATCGTTATACGCCCGAAGAAGACAGAATTTATCAGAGTAATCTGCATAAACTCTTTTATGACGTAATTCCGGAAGCGATACAGGCTGTGGATGAAACGAGGTATTATCACCCGACATCTCCTGTGACCGGCTATAATAATATAGATTATAATATGGGAGATGTACACTTCTGGTCTGTCTGGAAAGGAGGATGGCTTGAAGAGTACACGGAAGCTAAAAACATAGGTCGCTTTATGAGTGAGTATGGTTTTCAGTCTTATCCGGAGATGCGCACCATCCGTCGTTTTGCAAGTGAACATGATTTGCGTTTGGATTCGGAAGTTATGTTGTCTCATCAGCGTGCCCGCAATGACCAGACTCGTGATCCGAATTTCGGGAATAATATGATGAAGATGTATATGGAGAAATATTTTAAAGTTCCCGATGATTTTAGTGCATTTGTTTATATGAGCCAGTATTTGCAGGCGGAGGCGGTGAAGATTGGAATTGAAGCTCATCGTCGTGCAAAACCCTACTGTATGGGAACACTTTATTGGCAGATTAATGATTGTTGGCCGGTAGCTTCGTGGTCAAGTATTGATTATTGTGGCAGATGGAAGGCTTTACAGTATTATGCTCGCGATGCATATGACGAGGTATTGGTTTCTCCTTATGCTTCCGGAAAACAAGTCGTATTCAAGGCCATTTCCGATCGTTTGCAAAAGATGAAAGGAGAGTTGGAGATAACGACTCTGACTTTGGAGGGACAGACGGTGTTCTCAAAGAAAGTTTCATTTGATTTGGGTGCTAATGGGTGTGAAGATGTGGCTTCGATAACAACTACGGAACTTTATGGAGGTAAGAAAGAGAACGAAGTTTTCATTTATGTGACGTTGAATGAAAATGGTAAAACAGTTTCTTCGAACATCCATTATCCGGTCTACTCCAATCAGTATACTTATTCAAAGGTGGCTCCTATTATAACGGTGGAGAAGACCAATGAAGGAGTCAATTTACGGCTTCGTTCTTCTGCACTGATTAGAGGGCTTTATCTTTATGTAGATGACGATGAAAGTTTCTTTGAGCAGAATTACGTAACGCTGATACCGGGAAAAGAGGAAGTGGTTCAGGTGAAGACTCATCTTTCAGCGGCGGCTTTTGAGAAGCAATTGAAATATCTCTCGGTAAATCAAGTCAATTGATTGTGAAATGTATATCTCAATCGGACCTATTAATACATAATAAAAATGAAGAAGATAATGAATAATATATTGGCAGCTTGTCTGCTTTCCAGCCTGATAGCTTGCACTTTGGATGATCCCTATATGCCGGTTAATCCAGAAGAAAAACCGGCTCCTCCTGTGGTTACGGAGTATCAGCCTATCGCTTTAACGATAGGGGCTAATGGTCGTTTTGATGTTTCCGGTTCCTCTGTAAAAATAGGGTTAAACGGGAAGAATTCTACTTATGGTGTTTGTCTGCCACAGATTGCGCAGGGACATTTTATTGCGGAGGTAACAGCTGATAAAACAACTAACTTTGGCTTGGCTATTGTCCGGGAGAAGAACGGGAAACCGGATTTCAATAATTATACTTCGGTGAGTGTGTGTACAGAATCCGGTGTGTCGACCGTACGGGTATTGGATCGTCAGGACGGAATAGATAACGTTTTGGATAATACGAAGAAGATAAATAAAAACGATTATTCTTTCCGTTATTCCATACCTCTCAATAATAGCTATTTTTCTGTTCCTTTTACAGCTTCTACAGGTAAGGCACGTATCATCAGGAATAAGATATCCGGTTTCTTTCATTTTTATGTGAGTGTTGGAAAAGAAATTGATGGGAAATTTCATGAGAACTGGATTGAACTTGCTCAATCGAAAGATTGGGGAGGACAGGGACAGAACTATTTTATTTGTCCGATAGTCAGGAATGGTAATGAAAACTCGACAGAAGTGAACTTTTCAGATATTCGTTTTGAAGAGTTTTCGGCTGAAGATGTCGTGGAGTCCTCTCCGGAATTTGATGTAAAACAGCGTAATTTTACATGGGCTGGCTTTCCGGGGGATGCGACGGTAATCAGTTTCAATCCGAAACATTGCCCGGCTGCTGCACAAAACAGACAATTTGTTTTCTGGTCGGAGGCAAACTTTGTACCTGTTTGGCACATGAATAACGAATTGCTTTATTGTTATGAGTTTGCTGAAACATGGTCGGATTTGAGTAAAGGATGCTTCGAGCCAATGTCGGATCGTTTGTTGGCGCATGCGAAAGTGGATATCATAGAGAATAATAAAGTAAGGAAAGTGGTTAAGTACCATTATGCGTTGGTAAATCCGGATTATAAGGCTCCTTATCCTGACGGGATATATCCGGAAGTAGACGAGTATTATACTTTCTATGCTGACGGAGTAGGCGTGAGACGCATCGAGTATATTCAGAAACAGGCGGGACAGGCTTATTATCGCTATCATGAGTTGAGTGAGCCCATGGTTATTTCCGGCAGTTCATCCATTCCGTCAGATCATGTGAAACAACCGGCTTTTAGTATTTCTAATCTTTCAGGCAACCGGTATGATCTTTATCCGGCTAAACCATTTGATGAAGTCAACCAGAATGTGAAAAACTGGAAAGAGCAAATCTATACTGCTCATTTAAATAATGCTCCTGATGCTTTTTCTGTTTTCTCTTATACTCCTGAACGTCCGGAAGTCTCTCCGTTGCCGATTGAGAATGACTTGACCTGGCATGATATAAATTATCAGATGTCTCATTGGCCGGTAGATAAACAACCCTATTTAAATGCCCGTTATGGGGATTATGATAAGTCAACGGCTACCTGGCCGTCACAGGTCTCTCATTCTTCATTGATTGGCGTGGAGGCTAAAGGGGACGTTTCCTGGAATACTGCTTATCAGATTAATTCGGATGGAAATAAATATAGAGTATATTTGATGCTGTTGGGTATCAATCAACCTGATGCGGCTTCTGATATAGATGCGTATACAAGAGGATGGCTGTATATGGGAAGCCCGACGAATCTGAACGGAGTTTCTTATAATCCGGATGTAACAGGGTATTCCAAACGGGAGATGGTTTTGATGAAAACGACAGGTACAGGAAGTTGTCAGTTTACTTGTAACCCTACCGGCGCAGTGAAGAATCCTGTATTTAGAATTGATAATTGGACCGGAAGCGGAAATGTAACGGTCAAGGTTGGTGGAAAGACGTTGGTGTCTGATAGTGACTATTTGAGTGATAAAGTAGGAGGAAGCCTCGTAATCTGGCTTAATAAAACAATATCTTCTACATTCTCTGTCGAAATTATTCCGGTATAAAATGATCCTTTGGAGAGGACTTCTCAAATCCTCTCCAAAGGAATTTAAATAAATCAAGAGAGGTTGGCCTTTTATGAAATATATACTATTCATTCTTTTGTTTTTTCTCTGTTTATCCTGTTCACATCGTCCGGTTCAGGAGGTTGATACAGTTTCTTACAGAGGGTGGGAGAACTGCCTTAAGCTATCTAACAGGGTTGTTTCCGTAATTGTTAATCCGACGTATGGCGGACAAATTCTATATTTCGGCTTAGAGAGTCGTGGAGATAATATATTGTGGAGTGATTCTGTTATCAACGGTTGGACTGTAGAGAACTATATACGAACAAGACGAAGTCCTGATGCCGGTAGATTTGATATCGGTAATGAACGTAGAACGGAGAATATCCATGATTCAATTTGGGCAGGACCTTATCAAACCTTTATTGAGGAAGATAAATTGCGCTTGGTCAGCCATCCCTCACAGGCGATGGGTATTCAGGTGGAGCGGATTTACTTTTTGGAAGAGAACCAGCCGGTTCTGCATATTAAACAGCGAATGTCTAATATTTCAAATGGGGAGGTTGAATATTGTTTCTGGACACGTACATTACTGCCTGCCGGTGGGATTTACTATTGTGAAGCGATGCCAAATTCACAATATCCATTGGGATTTAGTGAGATTTCATTGTCAGCAGATACATTAATTCCCTCTCATCATCTGCAGGAACGTATTCATGTAGAGAATCATTATTTTACCGCATTTCCCGGAGGAGACGAACAAAAGAAATATGGGATAAATACTACAAACGGTATGTATTTCTATCAGTTCAGTGATTATTTGTATATCAAACAAAATAAGTATGTTCCACAGGGGAAATATGATAATAATTTGCAGGTGTGTTTTCCTAACATGATTTATTTAAATGATGAATTTTTGGAAATGGAACCGAACAGTCCTATGGTTAAGCTAAAGCCGGGAGAGGCTTATGAATATGAAGAGATTTGGACATTAAGGGAGGTGAACTCTATTACTGATAACACATATTAAGATGTATAACTTGCTGATTATTTTTCATACTGTTATATTTGTCCCGCTATTCTATTAATCAATAGAGGGAGAATGTATCAAAAGAAAAATATAAGGGTATATATAGCATGGATGTTATTCATGACATTCATTCCCTTCTTTGTAGTGAAGACCTTTCACTATCATGGAAGTGAGGATGAAAAGTCGTGTTCCCATGCAAAGCATTCTCACCAATCATCTGATGATTGTGCGATCTGCCAATACTCCCTTTCTTTCTTTACTGAACCTCAACCGATAGAATTTCATTACACACTGACGCTCGTGCCCTACGAGCCGATTATTTACCAGGATAAGGTTGTTTGCAAACGAACTTATTCGCATCATTTACGCGGGCCTCCGGTCGCATGATTACATACTCATATTTTCAATGGAGATAGATTGGCTTTCAATCTATCCTTACATTCATTTTACACATTAAATAAAAGATTGTAATTGATGCGTATCGGAATTATTTCGGGCGTAATAGGGCTATTTGTAACCTTATCCGTCCATGCACAGAAATCCGATTCAATCAAGAGCATGCTTTTGCCTGATGTTGTGGTAACCGAAACGTACCAGCAACGTCAAGCGAAAAAGTCTGCCCTTACGGTTGATGTAGCCGATCAGGATTTTTTGCGCAAACATTTTACAGGAAACTTCATGCAGGCGATGGAGAATATTCCCGGAGTACAGGCAATGGATATTGGTTCGGGCTTCTCCAAACCGATGATTCGCGGAATGGGATTCAACCGGATTGCTGTATTGGAAAACGGAATCAAACAGGAAGGACAACAATGGGGAGCCGATCACGGACTAGAACTGGATGCTTTCAATATCGGAGCAGTCAATGTATTGAAAGGACCCTCTTCACTGCTCTATGGCAGTGATGCAATGGGAGGAGTGATTGATGTTGTTCCGTCGGCTGTTCCTGCTGATAATCGTGTATTCGGAGATGTCACACTGCTGGGTAAATCAGTCAATGGAACCATCGGAGGATCACTGATGCTGGGAATCAGGAAGAATGCCTGGTACTCCCATATTCGTTATTCGGAACAACATTTCGGTGACTATCGTATTCCGACGGATTCTATTGTCTACCTGACACAAAGAATTCCCATATATGGGCGTAAACTCAAGAATACAGCAGGCATTGAACGCAATATCGGACTTTTTACCCAATATCAACGAAGAGCCTATAAAGCGAATTATGCTGTGAGTAATGTATATCAAAAGACGGGATTCTTTCCGGGGGCACATGGCATACCCGATGCGTCACGTGTGGAAGATGATGGAGACAGCCGTAATATTGAATTGCCATTCAGTAAAGTGAATCACCTGAAAGTGACCACCCACCAGCAATATGCATGGGAGAAACTGATCTTGTCAGGCGATTTAGGTTTCCAGAACAATCACCGTGAAGAGTGGAGTGCTTTCCATACTCACTATGGTTCGCAACCCGCACCGGAGAAAGACCCCGACAAGGAACTTGCTTTTAATCTGAACACTTTCAGTGCTTCGGTGAAAGCTCGTTTTATTGGTTCTTCTTCGTGGGAACATACATTGGGGTGGGATGGACAACATCAACGGAACGACATTTCCGGCTATTCGTTTTTACTGCCTGAATATCGCCGTTCCACTACCGGAATGCTTTGGCTTACGACATACAGACCCAACAATGTGTTTTCAGTCAGCGGAGGAGTGCGATATGACTACGGATATATGAATATCTCTTCGCATGAAGATACTTACCTTGCCGATTATCTTCGGAAACAGGGCTATGATCCGGAACAGATAGACTTCTACAAGTGGAACAGTCACTCTGTGAATAAGCACTACGGTGATTATTCTCTTTCTCTGGGATTGGTATGGACTCCCTCCGACAAACATCTGGTAAAGGTGAATATCGGGCGTAGTTTCCGCCTGCCCGGTGCGAATGAGTTGGCTGCCAACGGTGTACATCACGGCACTTTCCGCCATGAACAGGGAGATGCAAACCTAAAGTCCGAACAAGGCTGGCAACTGGACGCTTCTTATCATCTGAAGTACCGGGGAATTTCTTTCTCCGTCTCTCCATTTGTCAGTTGGTTCAGCAATTACATCTTTCTGCGTCCTACCGGAGAGTGGTCTGTATTGCCTCATGCCGGACAAATCTATCGCTATACCGGAGCAGAAGCGCTATTTGCAGGAACTGAAGCTACCGTAGATGTTGATTTTCTACGCAACTTCAATTATCGGATTTCCGCTGAATACGTTTACACCTATAATTGTGATGAACATATTCCATTGAGTTTCTCGCCACCTCCTGTTATGCGCAATACATTAACCTGGCAAAAGAATCGGTATATGTTGTATGCAGAATGGCAGAGCATTGCCCGGCAAAATAGAGTGGACCGTAACGAAGACCGTACAGCCGGAGCAAATCTCTTTCATCTGGGTGGTTCATTGAATATTCCGATAGGTGGAAACAATGAGATTGAAATAACCCTGACCGCCCGGAATATATTCGATACCCGATATTACAATCATCTTAGTTTTTACAGGAAAGTTGAAATCCCCGAACCGGGACGTAACTTCCAGATATTAATCAAAGTTCCATTTAAAAAATTACTGAAATGAAAAATAAATTTTATCTCCCAATGATTAGCCTTTTGGCAACAGTTACTTTCATGTTTTCCTCTTGTGATAATGATGACTCCAGCGATACGACCAAACCTCTGATTGAACTTCACGAACCGGAAGAAGGTCAGGCTTTGGAGATAGGAAACGAACATGGGGTTCATTTTGAAATGGATTTGTCGGATGATGTCATGCTGAAATCCTATAAGATTGAAATTCATAGTAATTTCGACCACCATTCACACGGAGGTAATAGCAGAGCTGCACAGGAAACAGTAGATTTTAGTTTCAACAGATCCTACGATGTGTCCGGACAGAAAACCGCCCATATTCATCATCACGATATTGTAATACCGGCCAATGCTACTGCAGGAGATTATCATTTGATGGTTTATTGCACGGATGCCGCAGGTAACGAATCTTATATCGCACGCAATATCAAATTAAGTAATGAGGTGGAAGACGAAGACCATCACCATGATGAATAAGACAATACATAGAGAAAGAATGAGGTGAGGTCAAAAAGGGACGTTTGACACATTCCCATTCTGTTTTTTTACGTAATGAGTATTTTTTCTTTCGAAAGGTGTAATATCTATTACACCTTTTTTGTTTCCAATCCTTTACTTTTGTGAAAAATACTTTTTCGTATGATGAAGTTTCCAATAATAAATCGACTCTTTCCTTCTTATAAATGGAAGGTAGCGGCTGTCATCATTGGCGGTGTTATTGTGGGTGGAGGAGCACTGTTTATGTATATGCTCCGGGCGCATACCTATCTTGGAGATGACCCGGCTGCATGCGTGAATTGTCACATTATGACTCCTTACTATGCAACCTGGTTCCATAGTTCACATGCCCGGAATGCCACTTGCAATGATTGTCATGTGCCGCATGAAAATGCTGTGAAGAAATGGACCTTTAAAGGTATGGACGGTATGAAACACGTGGCTGCATTTCTTACCAAAAGCGAGCCGCAGGTCATTCAGGCTCATGAAGCCAGTTCCGAAGTGATTATGAATAATTGCATCCGCTGTCATACACAACTCAATACGGAATTTGTGAAGACGGGGAAGATTGATTATATGATGTCACAGGTAGGAGAGGGGAAGGCTTGCTGGGATTGCCATCGTGATGTTCCTCATGGTGGAAAGAATTCCCTGTCCGGTACTCCGGGAGCGATTGTTCCTCTTCCGGAATCGCCTGTTCCCGAATGGCTTTGGAAGATGGTGAATCAGAAAGATAAATAAGAAATGAAATACGTAATAAAATAATAAAACCGATATACAATGGAAAAGAAATTAAAATCATGGCAAGGATGGCTGTTGTTCGGAGGTTCAATGGTCGTTGTATTTGTTTTGGGATTATGCGTTTCTGCGTTGATGGAACGGAGGGCGGAAGTTGCCAGCATTTTCAATAACCGTAAAAACGTTATCAAAGGGATTGAAGCACGAAATGAACTGTTTAAGGATGACTTTCCCCGTGAATACCAGACTTGGACGGAGACTGCAAAGACTGACTTTGAGAGTGAATTTAATGGAAATATTGCTGTAGATGCTTTGGAAAAACGTCCTGAAATGGTGATTCTATGGGCGGGATATGCTTTCTCAAAAGATTATTCCACTCCACGGGGACACATGCATGCCATTGAGGATATTACGGCATCTTTGCGTACCGGTTCGCCCATGAGCCCGACCGAAGGTCCTCAACCGTCTACCTGCTGGACTTGTAAGAGTCCGGATGTTCCCCGTATGATGGAGGCATTGGGTGTCGATTCTTTCTATAACAATAAATGGGGGGCTATGGGCGCCGAAATTGTGAATCCTATCGGATGCTCCGATTGTCATGATCCCGAAACAATGAATCTTCATATCAGTCGTCCCGCTTTGATAGAGGCTTTCCAACGTCAGGGTAAAGACATCACTAAAGCTACTCCGCAGGAGATGCGTTCATTGGTATGTGCACAATGTCATGTGGAATATTATTTCAAAGGGGATGGTAAATACCTGACTTTCCCCTGGGACAAAGGTTTTACGGTAGAAGATATGGAGGCTTATTATGATGAGGCCGGTTTTTATGATTATATTCATAAATTGAGCCGTACTCCGATTCTGAAAGCACAGCATCCTGACTATGAGATTTGTCAGATGGGTATCCACGGACAGAGAGGTGTCTCTTGTGCCGATTGCCACATGCCGTATAAGAGTGAAGGTGGTGTGAAATTCAGCGATCACCATATCCAAAGCCCGTTGGCTATGATTGACCGCACCTGTCAGGTTTGTCACCGCGAAAGTGAAGAGACTTTACGTAATAATGTGTACGAACGCCAACGTAAAGCGAATGAAATCCGTAACCGTCTGGAACAGGAATTGGCAAAAGCACATATCGAAGCTAAATTTGCCTGGGACAAGGGTGCTACAGAAACACAGATGAAAGATGTGCTCGCACTGATTCGTCAGGCACAATGGCGTTGGGATTTCGGAGTAGCTTCACACGGAGGTTCTTTCCACGCACCGCAGGAAATTCAGAGAATTCTTTCTCATGGATTGGATCGTGCCATGCAAGCCCGTCTGGCTGTATCCAAAGTATTGGCAAAGAATGGATATACGGGAGATGTTCCGATGCCGGACATTTCAACAAAGGCAAAAGCACAGGAATATATCGGCTTGGATATGGATGCTGAAAGAGCGGCTAAGGAGAAATTCCTGAAAACAACTGTTCCGGCATGGTTGGAGAAAGCGAAAGAAAACGGCCGTCTGGCACAGAAATAAGAGAATTTATATATGTGGAGCAAACCATGGAGTTATAAAGAAGGGCTGGTGATTGGCGCAGGATTACTGGTGATAGGGCTATTGCTGCAAATGACAGTGGGAGCCATACATTGGGACCTGTTTGCCTGTCCGGTCAATGTGATTGTGTTAGTGGTTTATATCATTGCTTTGGTAGCCATGCACCTTCTTCGCAAACGTGTCTATTTATTCGGATGGTTGAGTCATTATTCCGCTGCTGTCTCGTCTCTATTGTGGGTGGTCGGCATGACGGTAGTGATGGGACTGATCCGGCAGGCTCCTTCCGGTCATGCTCCGGCTGATCTGCTGGGATTTTCGCAGATGATTTCTTCCTGGCCTTTTGTCCTGCTCTACTTTTGGATGGTCACCGCCTTGGGGCTGACAATCCTTCGCACCGGTTTCTCTTTGAAGATCAGCAGGATTTCTTTCCTACTGAATCATATCGGATTGTTTATTGCACTGATAACAGCCACTTTGGGAAATGCCGATATGCAAAGGTTGAAAATGACAACCCGGATGGGAAGTGCCGAATGGCGGGCTACGGATGATAAAGGTCAACTGATTGAACTTCCGCTGGCTATCGAACTGAAGGATTTCACTATCGACGAATATCCTCCGAAACTGATGTTGATTGATAATGAAACCGGCCGTACGCTTCCCGAAAAATCTCCTGTACATGTATTGTTGGAAGAGGGAGTGACAAATGGCAGCTTGCAGGACTGGCAGCTAACTATTGAGCAATCTATTCCGATGGCTGCTTCTGTGGCTACCGAAGATACTTTGAAGTTTACTGAATTTCATTCGATGGGAGCGACTTATGCTGTCTATCTGAAAGCAGTCAATCAGAAGAATCAAACAACCAAAGAGGGATGGGTAAGTTGCGGTAGTTTTCTTTTTCCCTATAAGGCAATCCGGCTGGATTCTTTAACCAGTATTGTAATGCCGGAACGGGAACCGCAGCGATTTGTATCGGAAGTGAAGATTTACACACAAGAAGGAACGATCACGGGAGGAACCATTGAAGTGAACCGCCCGATGGAGATAGAAGGTTGGAAAATTTATCAACTTAGTTACGATGAAACAAAGGGACGATGGAGCGATATCAGTGTCTTCGAGTTGGTTCGCGATCCGTGGTTGCCGGTTGTTTACACAGGAATAATAATGATGATGGCAGGAGCCATCTGTCTGTTTGTCAGCGCACAAAAGAGGAAAGAGGAGGACAAAGCATGAGTTGGGAATACTTTATACTATTTGCAATAGCCGCACTGGTTTGTTGGGCTTTGGGAGCTTTTGCTGCCTGGAAAGGTACAAAAACGGGATGGGCTTATGGATTTACTTTCTTAGGTCTGGCTATTTTCTTCAGTTTCATTATCGGAATGTGGATTTCATTAGAACGTCCTCCGATGCGGACAATGGGAGAGACACGGCTGTGGTATTCTTTCTTCCTTCCGTTGGCGGGATTGATAACCTATGCACGCTGGAAGTATAAATGGATTTTAAGTTTCAGTTGCATCCTTTCATTGGTCTTTATTTGTATCAATATCTTCAAACCGGAGATTCATAATAAGACGTTGATGCCTGCTTTGCAAAGCCCGTGGTTTGCCCCTCATGTCATTGTGTATATGTTTGCTTATGCTATGTTGGGAGCGGCGACGGTGATGGCCGTCTATCTGCTTTGGTTCAAAAAGAAGGAGATTGAACGGAAAGAAATGGATTTGTGTGACAACCTCACCTATGTAGGTCTGGCATTTATGACATTAGGTATGCTTACCGGAGCTATCTGGGCAAAAGAAGCCTGGGGACATTACTGGGCTTGGGACCCGAAAGAGACTTGGGCGGCAGCTACCTGGTTCGCTTATCTGGTGTATATCCATTTCAGATTGGGCAAGCCATTGAAGGCACGTCCTGCGTTGATTATTCTGTTAGTATCATTTGTCCTGTTGCAAATGTGCTGGTATGGAATCAATTACCTTCCGGCCGCGCAAGGAGTCAGTGTGCATACTTATAATTTAAATTGAAATATCGAATCACTTAAACTTCAATATCAATGAAAACACCTTATTGGTCATTCTTGCTTATGCTATTGCCAAGCATGGCATATACACAAAACACGGAGAAAGAGAATGAATTTACGATGTCTATGCAAATCAGACCTCGTGCGGAGTATCGGAATGGTGCATTGACTCCACGGGATGAAGGGGTAGCTCCTACATCTTTCATCAATAACCGTGCACGCCTCTCGATGGATTATAAACGTTCGGATCTGGAACTAAAGATGTCGGCACAGCATGTCGGTGTTTGGGGACAAGACCCGCAGATTGAGAAGAACGGGCGCTTTATGTTGAATGAGGCTTGGGCGAAACTGAACTTTGATGAAGGGTTCTTTGCTCAACTGGGACGTCAGTCATTGATTTATGATGATGAACGTATTTTGGGAGGACTGGATTGGAATGTAGCGGGCCGTTACCACGATGCATTGAAGCTGGGATATGCCAACAAAAATAATGAAGTCCATCTGATTCTTGCTTTTAACCAGAATAATGACAATAGAACAAGTGGAGGTACTTACTATGATTCTTCTACCGGACAGCCTTATAAGAATATGCAAACCGTCTGGTATCATTATAAAGCGGATAATGTTCCGTTCGGAGCTTCTTTGTTGTTTATGAATCTGGGATTGGAAACGGGTGATAAAGCCACGGATGATTCTCATACCCGCTATTTACAAACAATGGGTACTTACCTCACTTATAAGAATAGTAACTGGAATCTGGATGGTGCTTTCTACTATCAGATGGGTAAGAATAAAGCTGCGGAGAAAGTTTCAGCTTTGATGGGTAGCATACAAGCCGCCTATACGTTTAATCAGACATGGGGAGCCGTGGCTAGTTTTGATTATTTAAGCGGTGATAAAGGAAATGGCGGTAAGTATAAGGCTTTTGATCCTCTTTATGGGACCCATCATAAATTCTATGGAGCAATGGATTATTTTTATGCTTCTACATTTGCAAACGGTTATGCACCGGGATTGATGGATGCTCGTATCGGAGGTCGTTTCCGTCTATCTGGCAAGGTAGATATGGAACTTAATTACCATTATTTTTGTACAGCTGTAAAGGTTCAGGACTTGAAGAAATATTTAGGTTCGGAAGTCGATTATCAGATAAACTGGTCGATCATGAAAGATGTGAAACTCTCTGCCGGATATTCTTTTATGCGTGGTACGAAGACGATGGACGCTGTGAAAACCGGCAATCATAAAAGCTGGCAGGATTGGGGATGGGTATCGTTGAATATCAATCCGAAAGTATTTTTCACTAAATGGTAGAGAAATAAACAGAATGATGAGAATCCCGGTTGACTTATGTTGACCGGGATTTTAGGACTTTGATCTCTATACCGAATATCTGCTTTTAGCCGAGGTAAATCCCTGTTGACTTAAGGCATCCGCAACTCCTTTGTAATGAAACGGATGTCGGTAGAAATCAGCTGCCAGGTCTGTCCAGTTGCCTACACGATTATTCCATGGACGTTCTTTAAGATAATGGGCGTAGATAACGTCATATTCAGCGAGTTTATCTTTTAAATCAGTCTTATATGTCTCTTCGAAAAAGACAGCCTGTTGTGGAAAACGAGGCTTTAATCCCGGTTCTTCTGCGGGGTAGCCGATACATAATCCCAACATAGGAAAGACATATTCCGGAAGTTGCAATTCATGGACAATTTCCAGCGCATTTTTACGTACATCTCCAATAGGGACTGTTCCCAATCCCAATGATTCGGCAGCCACGACAGCCGCTTCGAGAGCGATACCGACTTCATGAGCTCCCACGAGCAATGTGTCAATGTCCTGCATTACTTCATCGAGCGTTTGCTCTTTCTTATGGCAGGCAAGAGCCACCCTATGGTAATCAGTACAGAACACGAGGAATACGGGAGCTTCGGCAATGTGTACCTGATTTCCGCATAATTCGGCTAAACGTCTTCTATGGTCGGTATTCTTTACTGCAATTATGGAAACGAGTTGCAGGTTTACCCAGTTCGGTGCGGCTTGTACGGCACGGATGATGGAGTTTAAATCTTCATCACTTACCGTTCTGTCGGTGTATGAACGGATGGAACGATGTGCCAGCATACTATCTATGACTTTATTCATTTTTCTTATTATAGTTCATAATTTATAGCATTTCATGTTATTACCAACCTGCCAATGGTATTTTCCGTGCCGGTGCGGGAAACGCGGTATCCAAATCATGCAAATCTTCCTCTGTCAGATGAATGGAAAGGCTTCGGAAATTATCTTCCACATGGGTTACATTACCGGCTTTGGGTATGGCAATGATACCGAGCTGACGCATCGTCCACGACAATGCGATTTGTGCAGGCGATACATCGTGTCGCCGGGCGATTTCCACCAATGTATGGTGGTGCAGAAGTCGTCCTTCTCCGATGGGCGAATAAGCCATAAGTGGCATTCTACGGGCAGCGCACCACGGCATGAGGTCGAACTCTATGCCCCGGTCGCCGAGGTTATAGAGTACCTGATCGGTGGCGCAGCCGCTTCCACCGGACAGTGAAACAATACGTTCCATGTCGGCTGTGTCCATATTACTGACACCCCATAAACGGATTTTTCCCTCTTGTTGCAATTCGGTCATCGCCCGAACGGTTTCTTCATAAGGATGGCGTCCTTTCCAGTGCAACAGGTAGAGGTCGATATACTCCGTTCCGAGCTTCAGCAAACTTCGTTCACAGGCGAGTTTCGTTCCACGATAGCTTGCATTACTCGGTAAAACTTTGCTCACGAGAAGCACTTTCTCTCTACAGTCGCGGACAGCTTCGCCTACCAGTTCCTCGTTGTCGTACATCTCGGCAGTATCGACAAGGTTCATTCCCAGCTCGATGCCATGTTGTAATGCCCGTATTTCTTCATGCCGCCGTGCGGCGGATTGTCCCATTTTCCATGTGCCTTGTCCCAACGGACAAACAGTTTGTCCATTCGGGAAAGTGATTATTGGTCGTTCTGTTTTCTTCATATTGTCACTGCCATTATGTGTTTATTGCGGCTCATTAAGCTATTCCTGATAATAATGCTTGCCACTCCGACAAGCAGGAATGCCACAGCTCCCAACGGAGATGATTGTGTTCCCCATACGGTTATGAACATGCCACATATTGCCGTTCCCAACGTTGTTCCGAGATTTGCGGCGGTCAGGAACAATCCGTTGGCAAAATCGGGTGCTTCGGTTGCCGACGTAGATACCATGAATTGATTCCCGTTATTTGCAATACCTGCGAATATTCCCAATATCAGAATGACGATTGACGTTGGTACGGTCAGTTTCCCTAGTCCGTAAAGTACGAGATAAAGTATCGCCATGATGGCAGGTACGTATTTCAACGTGGCGAAAGGACGTTGTGCCAACAATTTTCCGGCTGCGATATTTCCGACGATATTTGCCATGCCGTAAACAAACAGCAGAAGGCTGATTACCTTGAAGGAGACATCTGTAACCGTTATCAGGTAATCGGACAAGTAGCTGTAAAATCCGAACATGGCTGCATTCATCAGTAATGCCGCAAGGAAGGAGTTCCACAATACGGGTTTTTTCAAAACGCTGAGTTGTGTGCCATACGATAACCGTTCCTTAACGGGCATGGACGGTATGAGGAAAATAGTGGCGAGCAGTACAAATGCATTAACAACGGTAAAAAATACCATTGCTGCAGAGAATGAAAATTCACTGGCGATGTAGCTCGTCACGGGCACTCCGAGCACCATTCCTGCCGATACTCCGGCAAAGATTTTGGAAACGGCTTTCGGAGCATCCTCCCGACTAACGGAAGAGGCTGCGGTTGAGAAAGCGATGGATACATAGAGCGGATGAAAGAATGCCGGAATCGCACGGGTTATCAACAGTACGGTAAAGTTCGTCGTGAAGACCGAAACGAGGTTGGAAATCACGAACACGGACAAGGCGAGCACCATGACCGTTTTACGGTTTACCCGTGAAAAAAGTAACGGTACGACGGGAGCAGAGAAGGCAATGATCAGCGCAAAGAGGCTGACCGTCCAACCCGCATCCGGCACCGTAACACCGAAGGTTTCGGCAATGATAGGGATGATGCCCACTACTCCCATTTCAGTATTCAATATTCCGAATACTCCGAGTGTGAGGATGAACATCAACAAGTGGTTATGCTTATTTTTAGTTGATATACTCATGTTTTTATTTTATTTGAGGTTTGACTTGAAAAATGCTTCCAGTTTGTCAAACGGAATCTTCCGGTCGTAAAGGTCGGTGTGGTTGGCTCCGGGAACGATTAGTAATTCCTTGTTGTTGCCCTTGAGGCGTTTGAAGGCATCCTCGCTGAAATAACGCGAATGGGCATTTTCGCCGTGAATGAGCAATACAGCATTATCAATCTCGTGGATATAGGTTAACAATGGCATATTGATGAACGAAAGAGCCATCGTGGGGTTCCATGCACCATTAGAATTGATGGCACGGGCGTGAAAAGCACGTTCAGTCTTGTAATAATCGAAGTAGTCTTTGACGAATTGCGGCTCGTCGCCCTTGATGCTAGTGGGCAGACCGGGCGTACCGGGAGTGGCCGTGCCGTTCTGTGCATCACGGGTCCGGATAGCATTCATCGCCTCGCGTTTGTTGCGGCGTACTTCGGCACTGTCCTCGGCATCGAAATAGCCGTTGGCATTCACGCGGCTCATATCGTACATTGTAGAAGCTACTGTTGCTTTGATGCGCGTGTCCATTGCCGCGGCATTCAGTCCCATACCACCGAATCCGCAGATGCCGATGATACCGATGCGTTTGGCATCTACATTGGGGTGTGCAATCAGGAAATCCACTGCCGCGCTAAAATCTTCGGTGTTGATGTCGGGCGATGCCACATTACGGGGTTCGCCACCGCTCTCGCCCGTATAAGAGGGGTCGAACGCAAGGGTGAGGAATCCGCGTTCGGCCATTGTCTGCGCATAAAGTCCCGATGACTGTTCCTTCACAGCCCCGAAAGGGCCGCTAACGGCAATGGCAGGGACTTTACTTTCGATATTCTTGGGTTCGTACAAGTCGGCGGCAAGTGTGATGCCATAGCGGTTTTTGAAGGTTACTTTACGATGATTAACCTTGTTGCTCTGTGGGAACTTTTTGTCCCATTCCTGTGTAAGATTCAATGTGTCCATATGATTACTTGTTTTTTGATTTGTAATACCGTTCGTGCAGCCGGTAAGCAACCCCATACTTAACAAGGCTGCGATAGCTGCGGATTTAAAATTCGCTGTTCTCATCATTCTATTATTTAAATGGTTATTGTTCTATTTCATATTGCAAAGGTACGGCTATAAAATAAGCGGCACATTATTGTCGGGCTCAAAAGGAGTTACTCAAAAGCTCAACTATCTATTTTCTTAAAAGCTCCATGCAAATGGCTGGAAAAGTAGTTCTGAATTTATGATAATCAAGTTTGGCGGTGGACAATATGGCATCAGCATACACATTGCTATGAAGATTGTATGCTCTATATTTTCCGGTAAATTATCAGGGCTGCCCTTACCGTAAGGTTACTGTAAGGAACAAGCTGTAAGTTGATGTGAAAGCCTCACTGCGATGTCGCAGTGAGGCTTAAATAATTTAATTAAAAAACTCAATATATTTTGCTCCGATTTACACGAATGTGGCGGTCGGCGGCATACCGTACTGTTTTTTGAAGGCGGTTGAGAAGTGAGACGGGTTCTTGAAACCGACTTCGGCATAAACATCCACGACCTTTTTGCCGCCCTCTTTCATCAGGGCGTAAGCTACTTCGAGTCGTTTACGGATAAGCCATTTTTCGGGAGTGAGGTCGCTGATTTTCTTGAAATCCCGTTTGAATGTGGCAAGGCTGCGTCCCGTGTAGTGTGCCATCTCTTCCATCGTGAGCTCGTACATGTAGTTCTCGTTCATAAATTCCAGAATATCTATTTTCCACGGTTCATTGAAGTCGAAAAGCGTCGGCGCGAACTTTTTGTCGATATGTAATAATGCGAGCAGACCTTCCTGCAATTTCAGTTGCATCAGGTCATCCGCAGGTTTCACCTTCGGATCGAAGTAGGGCGTCATCGAAGCGAACAGACTGGCGAGTTCGGCCGTTTTCGGAAGTTTTATCACTCCGGAATTGAGTTTCGCGGTATTGGTCGGTACTTTACGTTGTTCCAACTTACCGTACATTTCACGTAAGAAACGACGTGTGAACATCAGGAAGATACCGCAGTAGCGTTCACCATCTTTCGTCTTCTTGTACATCGTAATGTGATGGTCGCGCGGTATGAAGACGCATTCGCCTTTTCCGACATGAATTTGCTCATTGCCATTGTCGAGAATCATCTCACCCGAATAGACGTAATTGATGGCATATTCGCGGGAGCGATGTACGCAGCCGCTGAGGTCATCATAGAAGAAGCTGTAGAATACATCGTTGTAATTGAAGATAAGCTTCATTTGCCCTAATTGTTCATCTGTCATATTTTTTTGCTTTTCTTTCTGATTGTAAATATAGCAAAAACAGTTTTATTTCTCTTCGGCTCATTTATATATTTAACTTGTTTTCGATATAAGAGCCAAATTATTCCTTAGTTTCAACCCTGCCCCTGTTTCTTTATTATATGAATTTCTCTAAAGCGGCCTTATTCAAAATTTCCACCCGTTTCCCTTCCATAGTGATAAGCCCTTCCTTGATAATCTTATTAATTTCTTTCGATAAGGCGGGACGTGATACATTCAGGTATTCGGCAAGTTGGGATTGCGTATGTGTAATCTCCACTATCAGGGAATCTTTCTTCTTGTGCTCGAACAGATAAACGATAAATCTTTCCCGGACAGTCTTGCGGGAGAGTGGTTTCAGACGTGATACGGTACAGATATTGCAATTGCCTGCAATGCAGAGAAAATTGTGCAATACTTGCGGGTCCTGGCTGATAACTTTAAAGGTAGAATCCTTTGTTGCCATAAGTATCACACTGTCCTCAAGGGCAGTGAAAGTAGCCGGCAATGTGTTGTCCGAGCTAAAAAGATGTGGAGTGGCAAAAGTGCGTGGCGCAATGATATATTCAATCATCACTTCATTTCCCAGTCCGTCGATAATATCCGTGCGCAATTTCCCTTCCAACAACACATACAGTTTGTTGCAAGGCGTTCCCTGCGTAACAACTATCTCTTTCTTGTTTGCTATATAGACTACGAAATCTAGTTTCTCCAATAGGGATTCTTTAATGTTTAAGGGCAAATTCCGGAAAAGGGGGATTTGAAACAGCTTTTCTTTATGTGTGTCGGTCAGTTGTATTTTTTTCATTGTATCATGTTGTTCGTATTGTGGACAAAGATATAAATTAAATATTGGTAGAAAAAATCTTTTGTTATGTTTGAATCTGTAATCTGGGTATATTTCTCTGTAATTTATATACATTCGCTATGTTATAAATTGTCTATTTTTGCAGAGTGAAAAGACTGATTAATTCTGAAAGATGAAAGTAATAAAAGAAAGTTATGGCTAAAAAAGTTTTGATAATTTCGTCCAGTCCACGTAAAGGTGGTAATTCGGATTTGCTTTGTGATGAATTTATGAAAGGTGCTATTGAGGCGGGCAATGAAGTAGAGAAGATTTTTCTGAAAGACAAAACGGTTCATCCTTGTACGGGATGTAGTGTTTGCAGTATGTACGGTAAACCTTGTTCGCAGAAGGATGATGCAGCGGAAATTGTAGAAAAGATGATTGCTGCAGATGTGATTGTAATGGCAACCCCGGTCTATTTTTACACCATGTGCGGGCAGATGAAGATAATGATTGACCGCTGTTGCGCACGTTATACGGAAATAACCAATAAGGAATTTTATTTCATTATTGCGGCAGCAGAAAACGATAAAGCAATGATGGAGCGTACTATCGACGGCTTCCGTGGCTTCCTCGATTGCTTGGAAGGACCACAGGAAAAAGGGACGGTCTATGGAATCGGTGCATGGAAAGTAGGAGAGATTAAAGATACTCCCTACATGCAGGAAGCATATAATATGGGAAAGATGGTGTAACTGTTTGTTTTCCATATTAAAGATATTCATAAAGAATATGATAAATGGATTTGTTCGAATATTTGAGATATAGTTTTGAACTTAACTTTTAAAACCTGACGGGAAATCTGGAAAAGACGGTTATGTTTTCCAGATTTTCCGCCGTCTTTTTTTATAAGAAGAGGGGAAAAGGTGAGGGTAGTGAGGGAGGATTTCTAACATTCGTGTTTTTTTTTAGAGAAAATATAGATAGGAAAAAATAAAATATAAAAATAAAAGGTTGCAATTCCTCCCTCACTACCCTCACCTTTTTCCCCTTTTTACGATTACTTAATTGACTGGATTGCTTGTTCTGCCACAGAATTATTATAATTTTGTGGCAGAACTTTTTATTTTGTATAATTCGTTTGATAACTAACTAAGTATCATGAGCTATAAAATAACGACTCTTGTGGAGAATTGTGTCTATGGACGTAAATTGCAGGCAGAGCATGGTCTTTCTCTTTATATTGAGACATCGGGACATCGGTTACTTTTCGATACGGGAGCATCCGACTTGTTTATCCGTAACGCCCGCTTGTTGCATATTGACTTGCAAAAAGTCGATTATTTGATATTATCTCATGGTCATAGCGATCATACGGGCGGACTACGTTATTTTTTGGAATTGAATACGCAGGCAACCGTTGTCTGTAAGCGTGAGGTTTTTTCTCCTAAATTCAAGGATGAACGTGAGAACGGGATGATGCATACACAAAACCTCGATCGTTCCCGTTTCCGCTTTATTACAGAGCAGACCGAACTGCTTCCCGGAGTTTTCCTTTTTCCCTCTATTGATATTATAAATCAGGCAGATACCCATTTTGAACGTTTTTGGGTTCAGCAAGAAGATGGATGCAAAATACCGGATACTTTTCAGGATGAATTGGCGGTGGTATTGGTGGAACCGGAAGGATTTTCCGTATTAAGTGCCTGTTCTCATCGGGGAATAACCAATATTTTGCGTACGGTTCAGGCTGTCTTTCCCGAATCTCCTTGTAAATTACTTCTGGGAGGTTTTCATATCCATAACGCGGAAAAACAAAGATATCAGGTCATTGCAGATTATTTACAGGAATATCTTCCCCGACAGATTGGCGTTTGTCATTGTACGGGAGTGGATAAATATGCCTTCTTTTACAAAGACTTTGGTGACAGCACATTTTATAATTACACGGGAAAACTAATTCAAACCGATTTATCGGAATAAATTTATAATAATTTGATATGAAGAAACTAATAACTTCTTTAGCGCTGGTACTATCAGCATTATCCAGCTATGCAATTACTCCTTTGTGGATGCGTGATGCACGTATATCACCGGATGGATCAGAAATTGTTTTTTGTTACAAGGGTGACATTTATAAAGTCCCTGCACAAGGAGGAACAGCTGTTCAACTCACCACACAAACCTCTTATGAAGCCAATCCGGTTTGGTCGCCCGATGGCAAGCAAATTGCGTTTGCCAGTGACCGGAATGGAAATTTTGACATATTCATCATGCCTGCTGACGGAGGTGCCGCCCGGCGACTGACCTATCATTCTGCATCAGAAATACCGTCGGCTTTTACTCCGGATGGAAAGTATGTCTTTTTCTCTGCTTCTATACAGGATCCGGCAAGCACTGCCCTGTTTCCTACAGGAGCAATGACGGAATTATATAAAGTTCCTGTTGCCGGCGGACGTACCGAGCAAGTGCTGGGCACTCCTGCTGAACTGGTCTGTTTTGATAAAACAGGGAAGAATTTTCTTTATCAGGATCGTAAAGGGTTTGAGGATGAATGGAGAAAGCATCATACTTCTTCCATTACGAGAGATATCTGGTTATATAATACCCAAACGGGAAAACATACGAACCTGACAAACCGGGGAGGAGAGGACCGTAATCCTGTGTATGCACCTGATGGTAATGCTGTCTATTTTTTAAGTGAGCGTGATGGAGGTTCCTTCAATGTGTATACTTTCCCTTTGAATACCCCACAGGAAGTGAAAGCTGTGACTACTTTCAAAACTCACCCGGTACGTTTTTTGTCTGTCAGCGATAAAGGTACCTTATGTTATACCTATGATGGTGAGTTATACACACAGAAGTCTGGTGCACGTCCGGAAAAAGTAAAAGTAGAACTTGTTCGTGATGATGAACAGCAGCTTGCTACACTTAAATTCTCGCAGGGAGCAACTTCCGCTTCTGTATCTCCGGACGGTAAACAAATTGCTTTTATTGTACGTGGTGATGTGTTTGTGACTTCAACTGATTATGCTACCACCAAGCAAATCACAAATACTCCGGCAAAAGAAGCTGCCGTTTCTTTTGCTCCGGACAACCGGACACTGGTTTATGCCAGCGAGCGAACTGGTAACTGGCAACTTTATACCGCCAAAATAAGTCGTAAGGAAGACCCGAATTTCCCTAATGCCACTCTTATTGAAGAGGAAGTATTATTACCGTCTAAAACGGTAGAACGTACTTATCCGCAATATTCACCGGACGGTAAAGAATTGGCTTTTATCGAAGACCGTAATCGTTTGATGGTACTCAATTTGAAAACAAAAAAGGTACGTCAGGTAACGGATGGTTCTACATGGTATAACACCGGAGGAGGATTCGATTACGAATGGTCGCCTGATGGTAAATGGTTCACTCTTGAATTTATAGGCAACCGTCACGATCCTTATTCGGATGTAGGCATTGTCAGCGCACAGGGAGGGGCAATTACTAATCTGACAAATAGTGGATATATCAGTGGTGCTCCGCGTTGGGTACTCGATGGGAATGCTATTCTTTTCCAAACCGAACGCTATGGTATGCGTGCGCACGCTTCCTGGGGATCGCAGCAAGATGTGATGTTGGTGTTTCTCAATCAGGATGCTTATGATCGTTACCGTTTGAGTAAGGAAGATTTCGAATTACTCAAGGAATTTGAAAAGGAACAGAAGAAGGCAAAGGAGAAAGACGATGAGAAGACGAAAGACGCAAAGAAGTCTAAAGCGGAAAAAGCAGATAAAGGAAATGCTAACAAGGGAAAGACTGATAAAAGCAAGGCCGACAAGGAAAAGAGCAAAGTAGATAGCAGCAAAGACAGTAATCAGGATGAGTCTGCTGATGATAAGGCAGATCAAAAAGAGATACTTGTCGAGCTGAATGGCATTGAAGACCGTATCGTACGTCTGACTCCCAATTCATCCGACTTGGGTAGTGCCATACTTTCAAAAGACGGGGAAGATCTTTACTATTTCTCTGCGTTCGAAGATGGATATGACCTTTGGAAAATGAATCTCCGTGAAAAAGATACGAAGCGTCTGCACAAACTCAATACCGGTTGGGCATCGTTGATGCTGGACAAAAAAGGAGATATTTTTTTGTTGGGAAGCCGGATTATGCAAAAGATGGATGCCAAGTCGGATGCTTTGAAGTCCATCAGTTATCAGGCTGAAATGAAAATGGACTTGGCTGCCGAACGTGAAACGATGTTTGACCATGTGTACAAACAACATCAAAAACGTTTTTACAATGTCAATATGCACGGGGTTGACTGGGATGCTATGACTAATGCTTATCGTAAGTTCTTGCCTCATATTGATAACAATTATGACTTTGCAGAATTATTGAGTGAGTGGTTGGGTGAGCTGAATGTTTCACATACCGGAGGACGTTATTCTCCCAAAGGAAAAGGAGATGTCACTTCTAATCTCGGACTTTTGTTCGACTGGAATTATCAGGGAAAAGGAATGCAGATTGCCGAAGTAATAGAAAAAGGTCCGTTCGATCATTCACGTACCAAAGTAAAGACTGGTTGCATCATTGAAAAGATTAATGGAGAAGAGATAACTCTCGATAATGACATAACCTGCTTGCTGAATAATAAAGCAGGGAAGAAAACATTGATTTCAATCTACAATCCACAAAATAAAGAGCGTTGGGAAGAAGTGGTGATGCCGGTCACCAACGGGCAACTGAATGGATTGTTATACAAACGTTGGGTAAAACAACGTGCGGCAGATGTTGAAAAATGGTCGAAAGGACGTTTGGGATATGTTCATATTCAGTCGATGGGAGATGACAGCTTCCGTACTGTATACTCGGACATTCTGGGAAAATATAACAACTGCGAAGGTATTGTGATTGATACCCGTTTCAACGGTGGTGGCCGTCTGCATGAAGATATTGAAATACTGTTCAGTGGTCAGAAGTATTTTACACAAGTAGTGCGTGGACGTGAAGCCTGTGATATGCCGAGTCGTCGTTGGAACAAACCTTCCATTATGCTGCAATGTGAGGCCAACTACTCGAATGCACACGGAACTCCGTGGGTATATAAACATCAAAAGATTGGCAAACTTGTCGGTATGCCTGTTCCGGGTACTATGACAAGTGTGTCTTGGGAAACTTTACAAGATCCTTCACTGGTTTTTGGTATTCCTATCGTCGGTTATCGTTTGCCTGACGGCAGTTATTTGGAAAATACCCAATTGGAACCGGATGTAAAGGTTGCCAATAATCCGGAAACAGTAGTCAAAGGAGAGGATACCCAACTAAAGGTGGCTGTGGATGAACTTCTGAAAGAGATAGATAGTCAGAAGAAGTAAATACGAGTATAATTATATCTAAAATAAAGAGTCGCTTCTTTGAAAGAATCAATCAGATTCTAACAGAGAAGCGACTTTCTTTTATATTGATTTTCTTATATTGACCTTTTTATATGACTCCTTTTATAAGGCGTTTATTTTAAATAGATATAGGGCTTACTTCCAGACCGGCAGTAATCTATGGAGGGTTTTTCTAGTCATTATCTTCTGATTCAGGAAGCTGACGATATACCCCGTTATACAAGCGGCAATGAGTGATCCTTCTCGTACTCCCTGAATACCTTGAGTCAGCAGCAGCGAGAGAATCACGGCTAATGTAACCAAAGTAATATCAAAATAAACTTTGAACTTTCCAAATTCCTTGTTATAATGGCGGGATGCATATTTCACAAATGCTTCTGCGCTCATCATGGCTACTTTGGGTTTCAGTTCAAGCACTACTCCGATAGACTGCACCATGCATCCTGTAAGTAATAAAGCAATCGACATACCATAATTAGCGGGATGCAGTTCGCTTGTCAGCATCATATTGAAATCAATGAATGCCGAAAAGATAAAAGAGAACGGTAGTTGAAGAAGAATTTCAATAATATCCTGTCGGGTTCTATTCTTTCGGATTAACCAGAACTGTCCCAGGATAAGCACCATGTTGATGATAAATGTGCAAGTACCCAACGATAAAGGACTATTCAGGCTTAATACATAATTGATGCTCGATATGGGAGTAGTTCCCAATGCCGAGCGTATAATCAACACGATACCTGCCGCTAAAAAATAGAGTCCGATAACAAACACTAAATACCTCTTAAAAATCTCTTTCATTTCCATGTCTTTTTAACCTCTTTCTATTGATTCCTTTTTCATGTATTGAAAAGGATATGCAAAGGTCTTGTTTTTTACTCTGAAATAGATTATCTAATTCCATACAGTTTTTGTCATATCCGAAACAAATCGTATTTTTACGTCATAAAATAAAGGTGTAAATGGTAAAATCTCGTATATTTGATAATACGCAACTATTGAAGGAGCATCCTGAACTTCCTCATTATAAAGAGGAGGTAGTCTGTTTCCGGAGTGAATATAAAGATAGAAGTTATCCGGCAAATGAATGTTATTTCAATCGGGAGCTTTATATGATATTCGTTCTTGAAGGCCGTTCGGAAATTCTACTGAATGGAGAGTTTATTGCGATAGAACCGAATATGTTACTTATTCACGGAGCAAATTATCTCACGGAACATCTTTATTCAAGCCGGGATATTAAATTTATCACTCTCGCCCTTTCCGAATCTATGCGGACGGACGATTCATATCTGACACAAATCACGGCAATCCTGTTGGCAACCATGAGGCGGAATAAGCAATATACGATTCAGTTGACAGAGTATGAAGCTCAAATCATCCATAAGGAGCTGGAAGTATTGATGCATCTGATGAATATTGAACATCATTTCCTTTTCCGGCGTATACAGGCAGCGTGCAATTCTCTGTTTTTGGATATAGCAGATTTTCTTTCCCGAAAGACCGTTATCAAAAAAGAGATCAGTCGTAAAGATCACGTTCTGCAAGAATTTCATGCACTCGTTACCCGTAATTTCAGGGAAGAACATTTCGTGAGCTTTTATGCGGATAAACTGGCTATTAGTGAACAGTACCTGGCACGCATTGTACGTCTTGGAACAGGTAAGACTATCAATAGCCTTATTAATGAATTGTTAGTAATGGAAGCGCGTACTTTATTGAGTTCTACCAAATTTACGGTTGGCGAGATTGCTGCTAAACTGGGGTTTAGTGATGCAGCCGGTTTTTGTAAGTTCTTTAAAAGAAATGCGGGACAGACTCCGTTGAATTATCGGAAAGGATTATTGATTTGAACGGAAAGGATTGCTGAACTGAATGGGGAATTACTGAACTGAATAGAGAATATAATGAATTTAAATAATAAGTTGGCTGATTTGAATAAAAATGGAAGTAGGTTGATGCAACTCAACTGTCCTTAAAGACCGTATACATCAACCTACCTGAATATATAGTGAATGGGTTTGATTTTAACCGATCACTGCTGTGATATCTTCTACAATCTGTTCATCCGTCAGATGATTGGCATGGAGAAACTCCTGTATATCATATCGGTCAACAAATTCTTTTTTAGCTCCAAAGTTCAGAACTTTCATGTTTGTAGCACCATAATAACGGGCAATCTTTTCACCGAAACCGCCATCCAATACACCGTCTTCCAACGTAATCACTAATTCGTGATCTGCTTTCAGTTCATCCATCAGTTCGTTGTCTACACCGGTGATGTAACGCGGATTGATGAGTGTTGCGTCAATATTGGCTTTTTCTTTCAGAAGTGATGCAACCGACTGTCCCAATCCATAGAACGAACCTAAAGCAAGAATGGCTACTTTCGATCCACGATGCGTCACTTTATAGCGATTGAGAACACTATAATCAGTCTCCACCGGTTCCCCACAAGTAATTACATCTGTTGCCGGCACACGGATTGCAACCGGGTGTTCATTTTGGCGGATACTCCATTCTAGCATAGCAAGATATTCCTCTTTGCAAGTCGGTGCCAGATAAACCATATTAGGAATATTGCTGATGAGCGGAATATCGAAGAAGCAGAGGTGAGTTACATCATTCATTCCGGACAGTGTACCCCAGAATACCAACAAAACAGCCGGGTTATTATTGATACAGAGGTCTTGCGAAAGTTGATCGTATGAACGTTGGATAAATGTACTATACACTCCGTAAACAGGTTTTCCGCCATTGGCTGCGATGCCCGAAGCAAGAGCTACTGCGTGTTCTTCTGCAATGCCGACATCTACAAACTGTTTGCCAGCTTCCTTGCGGCGGTCCGGAGTGAATCCGAGAACGGCAGGAGTACCTGAAGTGATTGTTACCACACGAGAATCTTCTTTCATCTTTTTCAGCAGATATTGAGCGGTTACTTCGCTGTAATCTTCTTCCTCATAACTGACTTTTGCTTCTCCGGTTTCCGGATTGAATGGAGTGCGCCAGTGATAAGTCTCTTTATCCTGTTCGGCACGTTCATAACCTTTACCTTTCAAAGTGTTGATGTGTACTACTATCGGATGCTGAATATCTTTCACTTTGGAGAATGCTTCAATCAACGCCTGTACATCGTTACCGTCATTTACATATATATAATCCAGACCCATAGCCTTGAAGAAGTTACATTCGCACTGACCGTTGCTGTCACGCAATTCTTTCAGATTCTTATATAGTCCACCGTGATTCTCGGCAATAGACATCTGATTGTCATTGACAATAATAATCATATTTGTACCAAGTTCCGCCACATAGTCCAATCCTTCAAATGCTTCGCCGCCACTTAAGGAACCGTCACCTATCACGGCTATGATATTCTCATTGCCACCGGTCAGGTCGCGTCCTTTCGCCAATCCGCTAGCCAGGCTGACGGAAGTGGAAGTATGACCGATAACAAAAAAATCATGCTTACTTTCTTGTGGTTCGGAATAACCGGATACGTTGTCATACTCTGCCGGATAGAGAAAAGCATCTTTCCGTCCGGTCAGCATCTTATGTACATAACTCTGATGCGATACATCAAAAACAAGCTTGTCTTCCGGTGAATTGAATACATAATGTAAAGCGATAGTCGCTTCCACCATTCCGAAATTAGGGCCGAAGTGACCGCCGTGTTCACTCAACTTTTGCAGGAGTGATGCACGGATTTCATTACTTAAATCATTGAGTTCTTTAAACGATAACTTCTTTACGTCTGCGGGAGAGTAAATATTTTCTAAATACATATCAATTTGTTTTTTTACGTTTATACCTATTATCTTTATCACACTGCAAAGATACTGCTGAATTTAGATTCGATTTGTATATAGATTACGGATTATTTTACCTATATTACCGACCTTGGAAAATAGGACTGACCTTTTGAGCTGGGAGTACTCATCAGAATTCTTTTTCAGTTTCGACTTTTCTCATTTTGTTTAATGATTCTTTAGTTACTTCTTGTAATAAACTTGGCATTCGCTAAAGTAGGAAGTTTGACTTTGGCTTCCTTGGTTTTGATACTTACCTCATTTCCTTAAATAAGTTAGAATAGATATTATAGCACTTGATAAAAAAATATAATCCGTAATAGGGGTTATTATGTCAGTAATTCATCTACAAACGGTCTCTTTCTTTCATCGTATTTTTGCAATGTAGAAAGTAGACAATCAATTCTTTAATAATTAAAAATAAGAGATATGAAACGGATTTTATTATTAACAACTGTATTTATGATGATGCTTGGAACTAGTTTTTCTTCTGCACAGACAGATGCAGATAACTTTTATAAAAGTGATTTGGTAAGTGTGGAGAAAGTTTCTTTTTCCAACCAGTATAAAATGAAGGTAGCCGGAAATTTGTTTCTGCCTAAGAATATGAAAGAAGGGGACAAATACCCTGCAATCATTGTCGGACATCCAATGGGAGCTGTCAAGGAACAGAGCGCGAATCTTTACGCAACGAAAATGGCCGAACGGGGTTTTGTAACACTCTCCATAGACCTGTCTTTTTGGGGTGGGAGTGAAGGCGAGCCGCGCAATGCTGTTCTGCCGGAAGTTTATGCGGAAGACTTTAGTGCCGCAGTTGATTTTTTAGGTACCCGTCCGTTTGTTGACCGGAATCTAATTGGAGTAATCGGTATTTGCGGCAGTGGAAGTTTTGCTATCAGTGCAGCGAAAATAGACCCTCGCCTTAAAGCCATTGCGACAATCAGTATGTACAATATGGGTACGGCTAGCCGTAATGGGTTAAAACACTCATTGACATTGGAACAGAGAAAGCAAATAATGGCTGAAGCGGCAGAACAGCGTTATGCTGAATTTTTAGGTGGAGAAACTAAATATACAGGTGGTACTGTACATCAACTGACAGAAAAGTCCAGTCCGATTGAACGGGAGTTCTATGAGTTCTACCGTACACAAAGAGGAGAATTTACCCCCGACGGAGCAACTCCTATGACCACCACTCATCCTATACTTTCAAGTAATGTGAAATTTATGAATTTCTATCCTTTCGAAGATATTGAGACTATTTCACCCCGCCCTATGCTTTTCATTACCGGTGAAAATGCCCACTCACGTGAATTTAGTGAAGACGCCTACCGATTGGCTGCCGAACCTAAAGAATTGTATATAGTACCCGGTGCCGGACACGTAGATCTTTACGATCGTGTGAGCCTTATTCCATTTAATAAACTGGAATCCTTCTTTAAGGAATATCTAAAGAAATAAGTTTTAATACTATAAATATGAGATACTATATAATAGCAATTCTTACTATGCTGACATTATCGATCGGTTCCGCATCATGTAGCGAAGATGAACCCATACAGGGAACAGGTCAACAAGTGATTCCGGGTAATGGTTCTGGTTCCGGTGATAATGGCAGTAACAATAATGGCAATAATCCCGATGATAATGACGACAATAACGATGATACCCCAGTGAGCAATAATCTTAAAATAACAATCGGACCTGTTTCATTCAATGCCACATTGGAAAATAATGAGACTGCGAAAGCATTTAAGAGACTACTCCCTATGACAGTGGATATGTCTGAACTGCATGGTAATGAAAAATATTATTATCTGTCGAATGGTTTGCCGACAGCGTCGTCCAATCCCGGGACTATTCGGACAGGTGACTTGATGCTTTACGGTTCCACTTGTGTGGTCCTATTTTATGAAACCTTTTCCACTTCATATACTTATACCCGTTTAGGACGTATAACAAATCCTTCAGGACTGGCCTCCGCCCTTGGTTCAGGAGGCGTAAATGTAACTTTTGAAATAACAGATTAAAGAATAAACTAATGGAACAAATAAGAAATAAAGAATATGGAGGCGAACGTCCTCTGTTCGCGACCCACGACCTTCAACTGGAAGATGTAACAATTCACGCCGGTGAATCTGCATTGAAAGAATGTAGTAATATTATAGCAATCAACTGTCGCTTTGAAGGAAAATATCCTTTTTGGCATACCAACGGATTCATTGTGAAAAACTGTCTCTTTACAGAGGGAGCCCGTGCTGCTCTATGGTACTCTCAAAGTCTGCAAATGGCAGATACCTTGGTAGAAGCACCGAAGATGTTCCGTGAAATGGACGGAATAAAACTCGAAAACGTGCAGTTGCCTAATGCTTTGGAAACGTTTTGGCATTGTCGTAATATAGAGCTGAAGAACGTACAGATTGATAAAGCGGATTACCTTTTTATACACAGTGAGAATATTAAGATACAAAACTATGCCCAAAACGGGAACTATTCGTTCCAATATTGCAAGAATGTAGAAATCCATAATGCAGTTATCAACTCCAAAGATGCTTTCTGGAATACGGAAAATGTAACAGTCTATGATTCCGAGTTGAACGGAGAATATCTGGGATGGCATTCTAAAAACTTACGTTTGGTAAATTGCAGGATTTCGGGGACTCAACCGCTTTGCTACGCACATGATTTGGTGATGGAAAATTGTACGATGGCAGAAGATGCTGACCTTGCTTTTGAACACAGTAGTGTGAAGGCAACGATTAAAAGTCCCGTTCATAGCGTAAAAAATCCTCGTACGGGAAGTATTGTTGCCGAAAGTTTCGGAGCAATCATTTTGGACGAAAATATTAAATCACCAGCAAATTGCGAATTGAAACTTTGGGACGATCTAACCTGTTTTAATTGAAATATGAAGTATAATTTCGATGAAATTATTCCACGCAGAGGAACGAATTCTTATAAATGGGATTCGGCTGAAGATGCGGATGTATTGCCGATGTGGGTAGCTGATATGGATTTCCGTACGGCTCCCCCTGTCGTGGAGGCACTGAAGAAACGGGTGGAACATGGGATTTTCGGTTATGTACGTGTACCTGATGTATACTACGAGGCAGTTGTAAATTGGTTTGTTCGACGACATGCCTGGCGGATAGAAAAAGAGTGGATTATTTACACCACCGGTGTTGTGCCGGCAATATCTGCTGTTATTAAAGCGTTGACACTGCCCGGAGATAAAGTAATGGTGCAGACACCTGTATATAACTGTTTTTTCTCCTCTATCCGTAATAACGGATGCGAGATGATTGCCAATCCTTTGGTATATAGAAACAGGGGCTATCAGATTGACTTTGATGATTTGGAGCGGAAAGCTTCAGACCCGAAGGTCAAACTTCTGTTGTTATGTAATCCGCACAATCCTGCCGGAAGAGTGTGGAGCAAACAAGAGTTAAGGCGTATAGGTGAGATTTGTATTCGAAATAATGTCTTTGTGGTTGCGGATGAGATTCATTGTGAATTGGTATTTCTGGGGCATGAATATACTCCTTTCGCTTCTATATCAGAAGAGTTTCTTATGAATTCGGTAACCTTTGTTTCGCCTAGCAAGGCTTTTAATCTGGCAGGGCTTCAGATAGCCAATATTATTTCTGCAGATGCAAATGTACGGGTGAGAATAGATAAAGCGATTAATATAAATGAAGTTTGTGATGTGAATCCTTTCGGAGTGGAGGCGTTGATGGCTGCTTACAATGAGGGCGAAGAATGGCTGGAAGAACTTAAAATCTATTTGTTTGCGAATTACATCTATTTAAAAGGTTATTTTGATGAATATCTTCCGGAATTTCCTGTAATGATGTTGGAAGGTACATATCTGGTTTGGGTGGATTGCTCGGTCTTGAATCAAACGTCAGCAGAAATAGTAAAAGACTTGTTGAAGAAAGAAAAACTTTGGGTGAACGAAGGCAGTCTGTATGGAGAGACTGGTGAAGGGTTTATCCGTATCAATATTGCGTGTCCGCGACAGCGGTTGATAGAAGGATTAAACAGATTGAAGCGGGTACTGAAATCATAAATACGAATGAAAAGAAGTAGTTAGAAAAAAGAACGCTCAAACGGTAAATATAACATACTCCGTTTGAGCGTTTCTCTTATTAAGAAATCTTTTTGGAATGATGGGGGAGAAAACGATAAGTTATATCCTCCATTATTCCATTTTCTATGTGGTACAACCGTTGATTGGTCGTTTCAGATTTTAATCCTCCCAGAGACTCGATGTAAGGTCCTAACTTTATATATTGGAAATGAGATACATCAAAGTGCTCCGGCAGCTTGCTCTTCCCGGAGTACCATCCGACTTTTACCGGAGTGATGGTCTGCTTGTGTAAAAAAGCAGCTAATTGTTCCACTTCTGCGGGTGAAGCATCACCGCCCATGAAACAGACACAGGTAATTGCTTTTCCATATTTACCGAGCAGGGTAGAAAGACTTTCTTCCGTCAACGGTTCTCCTACGTCCTCCATTAGATATGCACTGTGGCACCCTTTACAATGGTTGGGGCAGTTGGAGAGGTTGATGGCTAATGTCACCTCATCCGGTATCTCCTGAAAAACAATATCATAATCAGCGTACCGGAGCATAATATCTTAAATCGGCCTCCTTTTGCCGTGCTTGGGAGAAATTGCTGATACGCTTCATATATCCGATGACGCGGGTCAGATAATCCACATTCTCGCTGTGACATTCGGGACATTCATGCAAATACCGTTTGTCGATATGATGGCATTTGTTACATACTGTATTCGGAATATTGAATGTGAAGTAGTTGCAACCTTCGGTAGCGGCAACACGAAGCAACTGCCGGTATTGCTCTTTGCTAAGATGCTCTTCCAGATTCATGTGCAAAGCCGAACCACCCGTCAGATGCTCGATATAACGATGCCCGTGCAGGCGGAATTTATCGACAATGTTCAGCGATTTGTCTTCTACAATATAGAAATAGCTGTTGTAACATTCGCGGTAAGTCTGGAATCCGGCTTCCTTGTCCCATTTCGCGTGTTTCACACCCACATTTTCGGCAGGAATCATTTCGCAGTTGAAAAGTACTTCTTTGGTACGATATTTCTTATTGTATTTCTCAATCATGCCGAGAATCTCCTGCACAAAAGCCTCGTATTTCGGATTGTCGTTGATGTCGATTCCCATAAATTGGGCTGCTTCCACCAGTCCGTTCACGCCGATAGTCAGATATTGGCGGCTCATATTGATATAACCCGCATCAAACAAAGGTAACATACCCTTTGCCTGCAATAATTTCAGGTTCTCATTATAGGCAAGCTGTACTTTGTGAACCAAGTCTACTACTTCTTCCAGGAAGAAAGGGTAGAGAATACCTGATTTTACAGCATGCTGTATACAACGGTTCAGATTGATGGTCAACACGCTCTTCGAACCGGTAGAGACTCCTCCGGCTCCCAATGTATAGCTAAAGCCATTGTCCTGTATTTCATTACGCAGACGGCAGCAGCTACTCAAAGAGTCGGCATTGTCACTCATATAGGTGAAGAATGAATGTCCTTCGGCATACATTTCAGCGGTGAAGTCACCATATTCCTTATCCAGTACATCGCCGTCTTTGGTCAGGAGTGCCATTGTCTCTACAGGGAATGTCAGAACGGTGCGTGTACGCTCCTTATTAAACCATTTCATAAAACGCTTCTGCAACCAGCTAAGCGAATCCCAGTCGGGTTTGCTTCCGTCGGGGAAAACAAAGTGCTCGAAAAGGCTATTGAAATAATACTTGTCATAATAAGCCACATTCCAGAAAACTGCTTGGAAATTGCGGGCACCCGTAGGCTGGTTGATGGAATATACGATTTGCTCGAAACAGTCTGTGATGATTTTATCGATCGATCTTTGTTTCAGAGACAAGTCTGCCAGTTTATCAGGGTGTTTATAATAGTCCTGTCCGTATTCCAAACCAATGAAATAGTTCATGTACATCAGGAATTCAGGAGTGGCACATGCGCCGCTTAGCATACTGGATACGATAAATACCATGTTGATAAATCCTCCGCAGAAGGATTTCAGATTGGTCGGGGCGGTAGAATTGCCTCCTACTGCTGTTGTTCCTGCTATCAGCCAGGGATACATAGTAATACTGGCACAGTAGTTCGCCAGATTGGTTTCATCATTTTTGTAGATGAAGTGATGATTCAGGAGTTCCAAATAACGGTCGGAAGCCTCTTTACCATACATATCCCTCAAACGGTCTGTCAGCAGGCGGCGGTTGAGGCGGATGAAATTGGATTTGGGCAGTTCTCCTATCAGCGTGGCGATATTCTTGTTTTCCACATTGGCGTTGGCATCGTACTTGCTACCGCTGGCAGGGTTGGAAGCATCGCAATAATCCATGAGGAATTTAAGTTTGTCTCTGACTTCACGGTCTTCCAAATGTTTTTGACGATACAACATATACGCTTTGGCCACGCTGTAATAATGTTCTGCCATCAAGGCGACTTCCACCTGGTTTTGGATTTCCTCTACGTTTGTTCCGTCACTGATACTGACACGGCTTAACACATTGGTTATCACATCTTGTGTAGCAAAACTACCTACTGATAAAAATGCCTTGGATATGGCATTTTTGATTTTGTCGAGGGAAAAAGCTTCTTTTTTCCCGTCTCTTTTGATAATGAATATCTCCGAACTAATCATACCTATATTTTAAGAATTAACAAAATAGATTTAGTGCCTACATAGTTATTCATGCACGACAATTTCTGGAGACTTGTAATAAAATGGACCTGTACGATTCGTTCTATTGCCTTTCACCCGAAAGCCTGGAATAACGGAAATTTTATCGGCAGGTCTTCTGACTTGTTTTTGTTGTGGCGCCTTCCCGATCCGTTTCATGAATCAGTGGCAAATGAATGCCATAACATTTCTCTTTTTTATGAGAGAGATAAAACTTACAGCTACGGGGATAGTTCCGGATTTTCACTGGATTCCCTTTTAATTCCGTCTGGTGATAATGCCATTCCGGAAACCGATGTTGGCGGCAAAGTTAGAAATTAAATCAAGATTCCAATTGAAAAGGAAGAAAAATATTCGCTCTTTATCAGAACGATATATGGCATTAACAACCTGATAGCTTTCCGTTTATGTTCTATTCTTCGCATTTTAGTAGAGTCCGGTTTATGTATTTCCTGCCTGATGGATGAATGAAAGTGTAGAATAATGAAATAAGATGCATAATGGTTAGCGATGTTGGGATCCCTTTCTCTTCAGGGAATGAGGCGTTTGCATTGATGTTTCCATATTTTAGATTTTTCGAAAGCATAATAGATGTTAATAGGGCTCATGGCTTGCGAACTAATTTTTGATATGATATGTTGTTTAAAGTGAATAACGAATTAAAAAATAAACTAGAAAGTTAGACATGAACAAACAATACATTTCTAATGATTTAGCAGATAAAACATTACATTTAAAACTTATGAATATGAGAAAATCTATTATTTTATTAGCTTTTATATTGGGTGGCTTTACAGTAGCAAATGCCCAATCAGTTGTAGAAGGTACCAAACTTACAGATAATTGGTCTGTCGGAGTAAATGCCGGTGGAGTTACTCCCCTTACTCACAGTGCTTTCTTTAAAGGTATGCGTCCCACTTTTGGAGTGGGAGTCTCAAAGCAATTAACTCCTATCTTCGGTTTGGGATTCCAAGGAATGGGATATATCAATACCACATCCAGTAAAACGGCTTTCGATGCTTCGGATGTCAGCGTATTGGGTAAAGTCAATTTGATGAATCTATTTGCAAGTTACACGGGCGAACCTCGTTTGTTTGAAGTGGAAGCTGTGGCCGGAATGGGTTGGTTACATTATTATGTGAATGGCGATGGCGATCAGAACTCCTGGTCTACGCGTTTGGGATTGAATTTCAATTTCAACTTGGGTGAAAGTAAAGCATGGACATTAGGAATCAAACCTGCCATTGTGTATGATATGCAAGGTACTTACCCTGAAACAAAGAGCCGTTTCAATGCTAATAACGCAGGTTTTGAGTTGACAGCCGGATTGACATATCACTTTAAGACAAGTAACGGAACACATCATTTTGCCAAAGTGAGAGTATATAATCAAGCCGAAATTGACGGACTGAACTCTTCAATCAATGCACTTCGTGCAGATGTAAACAACAAAGATGGTGAGATCAGCAATGCAAACCAACGTATCAACGGATTGCAGGAAGAACTTGAAGCATGCCGCACAAAAGTGGTTCCGGTGGAGACTGTAGTGAAAACCGCCCGTGTACCCGAATCTATCATTACTTTCAGACAAGGTAAATCGTCAGTTGACGCTTCACAACTTCCTAATGTGGAACGTGTAGCTTCTTACCTGAAGAAATATGCTGATTCTAAAGTGGTTATTAAGGGATACGCTTCTCCGGAAGGTAGTGTTGAAGTGAATGCCAGAATTGCCGCAGCACGTGCAGAAGCTGTAAAAACGATCTTGGTCAACAAGTATAAAATCAGTGCATCTCGTATCACTGCTGAAGGTCAGGGTGTAGGCGATATGTTTACTGAACCGGATTGGAACCGTGTAAGTATATGTACTATTGAAGATTAAACTGATATATTACAGAAATAGAATAACAAAGGCTGCCCCAAAAGGCAGCCTTTGTTGCATATCTTGGGTTGTATTTTTGAATACTCTGAAAGTTTAGTAAACAGATTTCTTTGTACATTACATAAAATGGTTATTTTTGCAGGTATTGTTCATGCGCGTTCTGTGTTGAGTGTGCAAATATCAACCATTAAAAACTGTATTATGAAGAGAGTATTCGTTTTTCAAGATTTTAAATCGCAGAAATTCTGGAGCATAGAGGTAGTCGGAACAGATATTACTGTAAATTATGGTAAGTTGGGGACCGACGGACAAACACAAGTGAAAAACTACGCAACGACTGAAGAAGCTGAAAAAGCAGCCAGCAAACTGATTGCGGAAAAGACCAAAAAAGGGTATGTAGAAACTGCTGAAGAAACTGCACGTGAAATGAAAGTGGAAGCCAAGAAATATACTTTGAGTTATGATGAGTATGAAAACAATGTGAATCTTCTGGATAAGATATTGAAAGATAAACATCTCTCTGAATATAAACAAATAACAATCGGTTGTTGGGATTATGAGGGTGGCGACTGTTCTGCCTTATTACAGGGAATGATTGAAAATAAGGAGAAGTTCGCACAAATAGAAGGCTTGTTCTGGGGAGATATTGAGCAGGAAGAACAGGAGATTTCATGGATTGAACAAGCTGATATTAGTCCGCTGCTCGATGCCATGCCTAAATTGAAAGATCTGAAAATCAAAGGAACCAATAATCTGCGTTTGGGAAAGACTTCACGGCCGGAGTTGCGGTCACTCGAAATTATCAGTGGTGGCCTGCCTACCGAAGTGGTAGAAGATATTCTTGGTTCTGATTTCCCCAATCTGGAAAAACTGATTCTATATGTTGGTGTGGAAGATTATGGATTTGAAGCTGATATTGAGATATTCCGTCCGTTGTTCTCCAAAGAACGTTTCCCGAAGCTGACTTATCTGGGGATCGTCAACTCTGAAGAACAGGACAAGATTGTAGAAATGTTCCTGGAGTCGGATATTCTTCCCCAACTTGAAACAATGGATGTTTCGGCTGGTACTCTTAAAGATGAAGGTGCCCAATTATTGCTGGATAATATGGATAAGATCGCTCATTTGAAGTTTATCAATATGCGCTATAATTATTTGAGCAAGGAGATGAAGAAACAGTTGCAGAGTCTCCCTATGAAAATAGATATTGCTGAAACTGAAGAGGCAGATGAATATGATGGTGAATTGTGGTATTACCCGATGATTACAGAATAGGAGATGCAGATAATCGTTGTCAGCAACTCTCTGTCCAAACGTATAGAATACTTTATTGAAGCAGGCAAACACTTGCAGGTGGAAGTTCGTTTTATGACTTACGGGGAACTTTTTAACTGCTTGCCGCAACTACGGCAGGCAGTTATCAAACTGGAACCTTGTGTAAGCGATGAAACGAATTTCCTGAAATATGCGCTGTTGAATCAGGCATATAAGGAGACACTGCAACGTTTAGGCGAGATGAGGTTATCTGATGACGTGTGCTTTTTGAATACTCCCCATGCTTTATTACGTGCTCTTGATAAAAAGGAAACTAAACAAGTGTTGATGGACAGAGGGTTGAAAGTGACTCCGATGTTACCTTCTCCCCGTTCTTTTGATGAGTTGAGAGAGCTTCTTGCCGATTGCGGTAGAGGATGCTTTTTGAAACCCCGTTACGGTTCGGGGGCGGGAGGTATTATGGCTGTTCGCTATCAACCCAACCGGAATAAATGGGTAGTCTATACTACCTTACAACAAGTGGACGGAGTCATTCATAACACCAAACGTATCCACCGTTTGAGTACGGAAAAAGAGATGATCCCGTTGGCGGAAGCGGTGATGCAAACAGAAGCTATTTTAGAAGAATGGATTCCTAAAGAGCAGTTGCAGGGAGAGAATTATGATCTCCGGGTAGTGTGCCGGGAATCTGAAATTGATTATATCGTTGTGAGATGCAGTAAAGGAAGCATAACCAATCTGCATCTGAACAATAAGGCACATTGGTGGAACGAATTGTCTTTGCCGGAAGTAGTGCGGCAACAAATCTATTTTCAGTGTCAGGAAGCGGTTCAATCTTTGGATTTGCAATATGCCGGAGTGGATGTACTGATAGAGAGAGGAACAGATATTCCTTATATAATAGAAGTCAACGGACAGGGAGATCATGTGTATCAGGATATGTTTGCTCATAATTCTATTTATATTCAACAGATAAAAAACATAAAAAAGAGATATAACCATGCAAATAGATGAACTGCCGGCTGGCGAACAGACCCAAAATCCGGATCTGGATATGAATCAGGTGGTGGGTACTCATGATATATTGATGCTTTGCTTTGATACCTTGCGTTATGATGTCAGCAAGGAGGAAGAAGAGGCAGGAAGAACACCGGTACTGAACAGTCACGGAGGAGAATGGGAAAAAAGACATGCGCCGGGAAATTTTACTTACCCGTCTCATTTTGCCATCTTTGCAGGATTTCTGCCTTCTCCGGCGGAACCTCATTCGCTACGCAGCCGTAAGTGGTTGTTTTTCCCTGTGCAAGCTGGTACGGGACGTATTCCGCCTGCGGGAAGTTATCCGTTTACGGAAGCAACTTTTGTGCAAAGCCTTGCCAATGTAGGTTATGAAACGATTTGTATAGGAGGGGTGAACTTCTTCAGCAAGCGTAATGAACTGGGGCGTGTGTTTCCCGGTTACTTTACTAAAAGTTATTGGCTGCCGACCTTTGGATGCACGGCACCCGATAGTACTGAAAAACAAATTGATTTTGCATTGAAGAAACTCGAAAACTATCCGGAGGACAAACGGATTTTTATGTATATCAATTTTTCTGCTATTCATTATCCGAACTGTCATTATGTGGAAGGCAAAATGAAGGATGATAAGGAATCACACGCTGCCGCGCTGCAATATGTCGACAGTCAGTTACCCCGTTTATTTCAGGCCTTTCAGAAACGGGGAAATACGCTGGTGATTGCTCTTTCCGATCATGGCACTTGCTATGGAGAGGATGGATATGAATATCATTGCATATCTCACGAAACGGTTTATACAGTCCCTTACAAACACTTTATTTTAACGAAAAATGAATCAACCGCTACCACGATATGTAGACTATATGTATAGTTACCCACATAAAACTGCTTATCGTTCTTTTCCGTCCCCGGTTTCGCTGGTTCCTTACCTGAAACAGGTGGAAGGACAGAAAGCATCGCTTTATTTCCATATTCCTTTTTGTAGTCATAAATGTGGATATTGCAACCTGTTTTCTCTGCAAACAAATCGTGCGGATTATATCGCAACTTATTTGGAAACTCTTCACAAGCAGGCGCAACAGTTGTCTCCACTCACTACCGGACTGGCATTTGATAGTTTCGCCATTGGAGGAGGCACACCGTTGCTCCTCACTGTTCCTCAACTGGAATACTTACTGGATACAGCTGCCTTATTCGGAGTGCATCCTTCACATACCTTTACTTCCGTAGAAACATCGCCGGAATATGCCGATCCTGCCCGTTTGGACTTATTGAAGCAAGCAGGAGTGGCTCGTGTGAGTATTGGCGTACAGAGTTTCCTTGACGAAGAATTAACTGCTTTGAAAAGACGTCCCCGGCGAGACATGATTAATCAGGCGCTGGAGGCTATTCGGAAGAGACAATTCCCGTTTTTTAATATTGATTTGATTTACGGAATCAGAGGACAAACTGTGGCCAGCTTTCTTTATTCATTGGAACAGGCTCTTCTGTTTCAGCCTAACGAACTCTTTATCTATCCGCTATATGTACGACCGGGAACGGCTATCACGGAGCGGGAATCCGACGATGTCTGTTTTCAGATGTATTGTGCCGCTTGTGATTTGTTGAAAGACAGAGGTTTTCTACAAACGTCGATGCGACGTTTTATTCATCATCCGTCTACTGATGCGGAAATCTCATGTGGGGATGAAGTGATGCTGTCGTGTGGCTCCGGCGGACGCAGTTACCTGGGTAATTTGCATTATGCCACCCGCTATACTGTTTGTCAGCGTTGTATTGCCGGAGAGATAGATGATTATATGGGCACTACTGATTTTACAGTGGCTCGTAATGGATTTATTCTTTCGCAGGAAGAACAGCGGCAACGTTTTATCATTAAAAATCTGATGTATTATATGGGGCTTGATAAGGCCGAATATGAGCGTCGTTTTGGAGAATCACCGGATAATGTGCCGTTGTTTCGACAGTTAGCTGAACGGCAATGGATAGAAAATACGGATAACGGTCGTATTTGTCTGACTTTCGACGGAATGGCATACTCCGATTATATTGGTCAGTTGTTCATTACTCCTGAAATAAGAGAACTGATGGAAACTTATTCTTATTGAACGAAATAGAAATGGAAAACGAAAGCTCTTTACTTTCCTTCAGGCATATATATTATCGCGGTAAATTGAATAGCTGCAACTATACCTGTTCTTATTGCCCTTTCGGCAAGAAGTCGCATCTGGCAGATACGACACAGGATGAACAGATATGGAATCGTTTTATAGCAGCTATTGAACAATGGAAAGGGGAGCCGTTGCAGCTATTTATTATTCCTTACGGTGAAGCGTTGATCCATCGTTATTATCGGAAAGGAATGATGCATTTGGCGGCATTGCCACAGGTGTCCGGAATTTCCTGTCAGACTAACCTTTCTTTTCCGGCTAAACACTGGCTTGATGAGATTCGTGTGACTCCCACTATGATAAGTAAGATAAGGCTCTGGGCCAGTTTTCATCCAGAGATGACTTCGGTAGAGAAATTTGCGCATCAGATTCATATACTCCATCATGCGGGAATACAGGTATGTGCCGGAGCGGTAGGAAATCCCTCTGCAAAGGCTGTACTTAATGATTTACGGAATGCTCTTTTACCGGATATTTATTTATTCATTAATGCTATGCAAGGGTTAAGGGCACCATTAAGTCAGGAAGATATTCAGTTTTTCAGTCAACTGGATAATCTTTTTGAGTATGACTTGAAGAATGCTCCGGCACAATGGGAAGTTTGCGCAGGAGGAAGGGATAATTGTTTTATTGATTGGAAAGGGGATATGTATGCTTGTCCCCGAAGCCGGGTGAAGATAGGTAATTTTTATCAAGGTGATGGAGCTGTTGTGCCGTTATCTTGCAAGAGGAAGGTTTGTGACTGTTATATTGCATTTAGTAACCTGAACAATCACCCTTTACATCGAATAATGGGAGAAGGGGCATTCTGGCGAATACCGGACAAGCCACTTATTACGACTGTTTTCTTCGATGTGGATGGAACACTGACTGATTCACAGGGAAAAGTTCCAGAAAGTTATGCTAACGCTTTGCGATATATGGCACAGTCCGTTTCCTTATATCTTGCCACTTCTCTGTCGATGGAGCAGGCGAAGAAAAAGCTGGGAAAGGCTCTTTTCTATTTATTCAGGGGAGGAGTGTTTGCAGATGGAGGTTTATTATCTTATTCGCGGCAGATTAAGTGTTTGCCGGTGAAAGTATATCCGGAGGTATATGGAGAATCGTCAAAAGTTACTATTCATAGTTATGAAGGAGTGGTTTACAAGTATAGTATATTGGTACGTGATAAAGAACAGAGAGAATCTATTCTTACCCGGTTGAAAGAAAATCCCTGCCAGGTCTTTCATAAAGCTCCGCTGATAACAGTCATTCATCCTGAAGCGAGTAAAAAAGAGGGGATGCTTCAGTTATGTAAGGCTTTGGGTTTAGCTTCTGAACACACTTTAGTTGTAGGAAATTCGTTAAAGGACTGGCCGATGATGTCCGTGGTTTCTCATTCTTGTGCCGTAATGAATGCGGAACCCTTATTAAAAGAACGCGCACGTTATACGCTGAATCCGGATCGGTTGGCAGCTTTCTTTCGTTTTTCTAACGGAGATCCTATAGACCAAACCTCGTCTGATAATAGTTGATATATAGCTAGTTACATCTTCATAAGAAAATAAAAACCGGTTAAAATTTGGTAATTATGAAAACAAAGCCCATATTTGCAGCCCTGAAATAGGGACAGGCATAAAAATCCTCATCGGAGGGTGCTATAATAATAATTATAGTGCTGGATAAGATGAATGGTGCAAATCATTCGCTTGTCCGGCACTTTTTTTATGTTGTAACAAAATAAGATAAAGAGGAAAAGTATCGAAGAAACTATGAAAGAGTTAGATTTGACACAAGGAAGCGTACCGAAGGTATTGTTGCAGTTTGCAGTACCTTTTCTGATTGCCAATGTGCTCCAGGCACTTTATGGCGGGGCTGACCTTTTCGTTGTCGGACAATATGATGATTCGGCAAGTGTGGCAGCCGTAGCTATTGGTAGTCAGGTGATGCAGACAATTACAGGTATTATTCTGGGTATTACTACCGGGACAACAGTGCTGATTGCTATTGCTACCGGAGCTAAAGACAATCGGAAAGTAGCTTTTACTATCGGGTCTTCCGTATGGTTGTTTTCAATAACCGGCGTAGTGCTAACTTTGGTCATGGTGCTTTTTCATAGTCGGATAGCAGAACTGATGCATACTCCTGTCGAAGCGATGGTAGATACGAAAAACTATATTTTGGTATGCTCTCTGGGTATTCTGTTTATAGTAGGATATAATGTTGTATGTGGTATTTTGCGTGGATTGGGTGATTCTAAAACACCACTTTATTTTGTTGGGCTGGCATGTGTGATAAATATAGTGCTCGATTTTATATTGGTCGGTTATTTTCATTGGGGGGCTACGGGAGCGGCTATCGCTACTGTAACTGCACAAGGAGTCAGCTTTGGAATAGCGCTCTGGTTCTTATACCGGCACGGATTCCATTTTGACTTTTCACGGAAAGATATTCGATTGAACCGGAATCTGTCTAAAAAGATCTTGGTGTTGGGAGCACCTATTGCTTTGCAGGATGCTTTAATCAATGTTTCTTTTCTGATTATCACTGTCATTGTCAATCAGATGGGAGTCATTGCATCTGCTTCCCTGGGTGTTGTTGAGAAAATCATTGTGTTTGCTATGCTGCCTCCGATGGCTATATCATCGGCTGTGGCAACCATGACTGCACAAAATTATGGAGCGGGACTTATCAAGAGAATGAATAAATGTCTTGCTTCGGGAATAGGAATTGCTCTTATTTTCGGTGTGTCGGTTTGTGTGTATTCGCAATTCCTACCGGAGACTCTTACTGCTTTCTTTACGAAAGATGCTGCTGTGGTGGCAATGGCGGCAGATTATTTGCGAGGGTATAGCATCGACTGCATCGTGGTTAGTTTCGTGTTCTGCATTAATTCTTATTTCAGCGGACAAGGAAACTCGTTATTCCCGATGATTCACAGTCTGATAGCCACTTTCCTGTTCCGTATACCGTTGTCATACTGGTTCAGCCAGATAGATAGCTTGTCGCTGTTTATCATGGGATTTGCTCCACCCATTTCAACGGTCGTTTCATTATTGATCTGTATCTGGTATTTACGATATACCCAAAGGAAATTATATTTGAGAGGCACAATGATGCCTGCTATGTCGAATTAGGTGTTTTTAAGTGACATATATTAACTAAAATCTATTTTGTATGGAAGCTTATTTGAAGAAACTCTGTTTTGAGTATCAGGTGGATGAAAGAGAAGTGAAAGAGCTGTTGGCTCGAATGGAAATGGTGTATCTGGATAAAGGAGAAACGATTGCTTCTGCCACAATGCCAGAGCAGAGCTTGTACATTATTGTTTCCGGTATTTTGCATACATATACCACTCATGAAGGAGAAGAGAGAACCAATCGGTTTTTCTCTGCGGGTGATGCTGTGTTATGCTATAATTCAAGTCAGTATTCTATCAAGACACTGACGAAATGTGCTGCTTATTACATCAGTGAAGAGGAGATTGAAGAGTTGTGTGCATCTTCAATTTCATTTGCGAATCTGGTCCGTCAACTGATGGAGTATCAGTTTTACTTTAAAGAGGAAGAGGATATGAATGCCCGCAAGCTGACAGTAAGGGAAAGGTACCTCTCTTTATTGGCGGAAATTCCAGATATTCTGTACAGGGTGCCATTGAAGCACATTAATCATTACTTGGGGGCAGATGTGACCAGTTTGGGATATCTGGCCGGAAGTTCTAAATAGGAAATATAACCTAGACATATTTTTCTATGTATTCCTTATCAGATGGTTCATGGCTTATTCAATCGAATCGAATTTGAAAAGTCTTTGGATTATTTGGTAAGGAATACTATTTTTGTATTCTGAATGAAAAACTCAATACCTCGATATACTTTTTATAAGCATAAGTATGGGAGTGAACTTTTGGTCGATGTAGTAGAACTGAAGTATGTGAAGAAGTTCCTGGCTAAAAGTGCTGTCCACACTCTAAATTATTATGATATTACTTTTATAACAGAAGGTAAGGGAGCTTTTTCAGTCGATAACCAAACCTATGAAGCAATTCCTCGTGACGTTCTTTTCTCTAAACCGGGGGAAATCCGGAACTGGGATACTCATCATATCATCAATGGGTATGCTCTGATTTTCGAAGAAGAGTTTTTGTCTTCCCTCTTTAAAGATTCTTTGTTTGTACGGCATCTTTCGTTTTTTCAGATAGAAAGTTCTTCATCACTACTACATTTGTCTGATGAGCTTTATACACGCATACTTGAAACCTTGCATGATATAAAGATGGAGATTGATTCGTATCAACAGGGCGATGTACACGTTTTGAGAGCATTACTTTATGAAGTCCTGATGTTGCTGGACCGTGCTTACCTTAAAATGACTTCGATAGAGGAGGGCAGAAGTAGGGAAGTTTCCAATAATCATGTAAGTAAATTCATGAATTTGGTTGCTACACATGCAAAAGAGCAACATTCGGTTCAATATTATGCGGATAAGCTCTGCATTACTCCTAATTATCTGAATGAGATGATAACCTCGACCATGGGAATCAGCGCAAAACAATATATTCAGAGCAAGGTGATGGAAGAGGCTAAGAGGCTGCTTGTTTATACGGACTTTCCTATAGCTGATATTGCATTTGAACTCTGTTTTTCAACGGTTTCTTATTTTATCCGTAGCTTCCGGCAGCATACGGGAGAAACTCCGTTATTGTATCGTAAAGCACACAAACCGTAAAAAGTGCTATTTCTACCTTTCTTTTTATTGCATTGCTTTCCTGGCATTTCTCTACTTTCGCATCAGATAATAAACCAATAATAAAAAGTAAAATGATGAGAGACGCGGAAAAAACAGTAGGCAACATGATTGATAAGCTGAAAACAGCTTTTATCGGTTCGATAGACAGTGAAGGATTTCCTACCATCAAAGCGATGCTGCAACCCAGAAAAAGAGAGGGGATAAAAACGATTTATCTGACAACAAATACTTCGTCCATGCGTGTGGCGCAATACCGGGAGAACAACCATGCATGTATCTACTTCTGCGATACGAGATTCTTTAGAGGGGTCATGCTACGCGGTATGATGGACGTCTTGACGGATAGTGCCAGTAAAGAGATGATCTGGCAGGAGGGAGATACCATGTATTATCCGGAGGGAGTGACGGATCCCGATTACTGTGTATTGAAGTTTACTGCTATTTCAGGACGTTTCTATAGTAATTTTAAATCGGAAGATTTTGTGGTCGAATAAGGTGCAAGATGGGGTGATTGGAATGGTAATAAACAAAAAGAGACTGAATATTCAGTCTCTTTTTGTTTATAGTGTCTATACTATTTCTCATAACACAATAAGTTCTGCAATTGGTTGATGATGTTTTGTTTCCATTCTTGCAGGAAGTCAGCAAAAGCGGCTTCATCTTCCAAGAATAAAGATACTATCAGGTTCTTGGCAAGAAATGGATAGCTCAATAGGCTGTAGACAGTCAGAAATACAATATGTATCGGAACCTTTTTAAGTTTACCGTCTTCCATTGCTGTCAGTATACTGTCTTTCACTTGGGATAAAGCATCTCCGAACTGAAGTTCTTTTGCAGTGGCAAGCAAGTGGTTTACATCACGCTGTATTTCTCCGCAAATGAATCTGGGAAGACAGGGATTACTTGTGAAAAGCTCAATATACTCATCCAGAATCATGCTTAGTCGCTCCATAAATGGGATATCCTGTTTTACTATATCCTGTATTTTCGGCATTAAAGACATGACTATCGAGCCGAACACGGCTTTGAACATCTTATCTTTGGTTCTGAAATAATAATGTAAAGTGGGCCGGTTGATTCCTACCGTTGCAGCAATATCACTCATGCTGGTCTCCACAAATCCTTTTTCTATAAAAAGTTGTTGGGCAGTTTTTATTATTTGCTGCTCTAAATCGCTATGTTCCGTTGTAGCCATAATTTTAGTTGTTTATGTTGTCAATAAAAAGTAATAATCTGTTTGTTATGTTCACATCGCTGACGCTACTGTCAAAGTCTAAAGATAGTATATTCATTTGAGGGCACAGCGATTTTATACGTTTTTCTATTCCTTTTTCTACAATGTGATTGGCAATGCATCCGAAAGGTTGCAAGCTAATGACATGATTGACTCCTTGGGAAGCAAAGGATAGTATTTCACCGGATATCAGCCAACCCTCTCCAAACTGGGTGCCCAAGGAGATGACTTGTTTAGCTTTTTCTGCCTTTTCAAAGATAGATTCGAACGGTATGAAGTAATTGAAACTTTTGCCGATTTCATTCACCTTATTAATCTGCTTCTGGACTTTCTTGTATAACCAGTCTATAACAAAGTCGGGAGTGAGTTTTCGCTGCAAGTGTTGGTTCTGTCTCACTTTCAGGTTGACAAATCCCTGCATGAAGAAATCACTTATCAGTGGCGGAATCACTTCGATCTTCTGGTTGATGAGCCATGAGGTGACGTCCTTTTGAGCAAAAGGGTTGAACTTCAGGAATATTTCCCCAACAATACCTACTTTGTGACAGGATCTCTGTTCACAGATTTTGTTGAAGTCTCTGGCAGCGAGATATAAGTAGCTCAACAAGTCCTCCGGTTTATTTTTCTGGATGATGGGCTGTGCTGTATCCAGATAAAGATCGCGCAGACGGGCGGCCTGTCCCCGTTCTTTCTCACGAACGACAGCTGCATAATAGAATTTGGCAATGCAATCACTGTATAACACAGACGCAAGTATGATTGGTAAAACCTTGAGCCAGTTTACCTTAAAACCGGATTGCTCATTTTCGATACCACTGCCGAAAGCAAGTGATACCACCGGTGTATTGGTGTATCCATTCTCAATCAATGCCTTTTTTATCAGTGAAATATAGTTGCTGGCACGACATTGTCCACCGGTTTGTGTGATGGCAACGCACGTATTGGCAGGATCATAACGTCCGCTTTTAAAGGCTTTTACTATGTCGCCGACAATCAATGTTGCCGGATAACATACCTCATTATTGGAGTATTTCAATCCCCAGTCGCAAGATGCGGTGTCGCTCAACGGTAACGTTTCCATTTCATATCCGGCCACTTTCATGATGGATGGAATGAGTGGTGAAATGAAAGGCGTAAAGAATGGAGCGAGGATTTTCTTCTTTTTGTCTTTCTTGGTGAAAGGAGCAGTTGAAACAAATGGCTCGGGATCTTTCGTTTGAGAATGTTTCAAACTGAAATTCAAGCTTTCCACCAACGAGCGGACTCGTAATTTGATGGAGCCGATATTATTAACATCGTCTATCTTGAGCAAAGTAAGATTCTTGCCGTATCGTTTCAGCAAGTTACGTACTTCATCTATAAGGAAAGCATCCGGACCGCAGCCAAAAGAAGTCATCTGCATATATTGTATGTCACCCTCTTGCATTGCCGCCCACTTGGTTGCTTTCAGAATACGGTTGGTAAATGCCCATTGAGAGAGGTAATGAGTCTTTTCCAATGAAATCTCCTGCTGGCGGACAATATCATCAGTTATCACATAAACTCCCATCGCAGCAATCATGTCCGAAACCTTGTGCTGTATCAGTGGATCGCTATGGTAAGGGCGTCCGGCGAGTAAGATAATCAGTTTGTGTTTTTCCCGTCCCTCGTTCAGAACTTCCTGATTATAGGCCGCAATTTTTTTTTTCGAAAGCATATTGTTCCTGTAATGCGCGTGAGAAGGCATTTTTGCATACCTCATCCCTGATACCCAAAGATTTCAGATATTCATAGCATTGTTTATACAGCAATGCTTCATCTTTGAAGGTGATAGTCGGAGCATCTATCGGTATATTCTCTTCCTGTACACTTTTGATGACTTCCGAATAACCGGAAACGATGGGGCAATTATAGCTGTTTTGCTGTTGCTTATCCTTTTTCTCGAAAACGACGAACGGCATAAATATCCGGTTGACGTTTTGTTGCGTCAGATTGCGGATATGACTGTGCACAAGTTTGGCAGGGAAGCAGATGTTATCAGACATCACCATGCCGGCAGCAGTCTCGTATTTGCTGAATGTAGAGGGTTCCGACAACTGTACCTGAATGCCGCAAGCAGTAAATAAGGTATGCCAGAAAGGGTATTCCTCATACATGTTCAGAATACGTGGAATACCTATGGTGAATAGGGGTTGTGGAATGTCTGCGCTCCGGTCAAATAATAATTCCAGCTTTTTATCATACGTATTGATGCCTTTGTCCGCATGGCTTCCTTTATTGGAAAACACCTTCTCACACCGGTTGCCGGAGAAGTAATGGTTGTCATTGTTGAACGTATATCGCATAATGGCGCACTGGTTCTCGCACCCCCGGCATTGAAGTTGCTTGGAAGTATATTGCGCCCATTGGAGCATCTCGTTCAGCTCCGTCACCCGGGCATTTTCGATTTGTTTGGCATATAGGGCACAACCAAGAGCACCCATCAATTCAGGACAGTTACTGCGGAAGGTTTGTTTCCCGGTCAGTTTTTCCAGACTTCGTACGATGGAATCATTACGCATGGTTCCTCCCTGCACGACAATATGGTCGCCAAGTATCTCCGTGTCTTTTAATTGCAGAACCTTATACAGGCAGTTTTTAACAACGGAATAAGATAATCCGGCAGCTATATCCGCTACGGACGCTCCTTCCCGAAGTACCTGTTTTACTTTGGAGTTCATGAAGACTGTGCAACGTGTACCCAGATCACATGGTGCTTGCGAAAAACAAGCTGCTTTGGCAAAGTCCTCCACACTGTAATCCAGCGATTTCGCAAATGTGCTGATAAAAGAACCGCAACCGGAGGAACAGGCTTCATTGATTTCGATTCTGTTGATTACTCCGTCGTTCACAAAGATGGCTTTCATATCCTGCCCTCCAATATCCAGGATAAAAGAAACTTCTTTGCTGATATGTTTGGCAGCAGCATAATGAGCGATGGTTTCAATGATTCCCGCATCCATGTGGAAAGCCGCTTTTATCAGATCTTCTCCGTAACCGGTAGAACATCCTCCTTTTATGCGCAGGGTAGTTCCTCGTCTCCGGCATTCTTCATATAGTTTCTGCAAGCCGTTCTCTACTGTTTTTATAGGGTTTCCGTTGTTGTCGTGATAATAGGAGTAAAGGATACGATGATCGTTGTCGAGTACTACGATTTTGGTGGTAGTAGAGCCGGAGTCTATGCCGATAGTTGCTTCCTGTAATCCGGGACGCAGACTGGCATATTGAATTTTATACTGGTCTTTTTCTTTTTTCCATGACCGATATTCTTCCTCACTGTCGAATATAGGAGAAAGATCACTCTGGAAAGGTGAGGTAACACTTAGTTTGTTTTCTATTACCTGTATCAGGTTGGAGAGATGAATACTTTCTTCATTGTTCTCTGCCAATGCTGCTCCCCAGGCAGGGATCAGATTTCCTTTTTCCGGTAATATGAAGTCTGTATCTTGTGACAGATTCAGATAGTTAGCAAATGCTTTCCGAAGGGCCGGAATAAAAGTCAATGGGCCACCGCAGAGTAATACCGGAGCTACGATATTGCAACCGCGTGCAAGTGTGACAGTGGTCTGTACGGCTACTGCATGGAAAATGGAAGCTGCTATATTTTCTTTGGATATATTTTTGGCTATCAGATTCTGTATGTCCGTTTTGCAGAATACTCCGCAGCGTGAAGCGATAGAGTATACCTGATTGGAACGAAGTGCCAGTTCATTCAATTCGTCGATGGAGACTCCAAGCAGAATAGCCATCTGGTCAATGAAAGCCCCGGTTCCGCCGGCGCAATTTCCATTCATGCGCAGGTCTGTAGCCTGTCCGTCCTGAAAGAAAACAACTTTCGCATCTTCTCCTCCGATATCGATCATAGTGGCTGTGTGCGGATGCTCCCGGCGCACATAGTTTGTTGCAGCTACAACCTCTTGCACAAACGGCAGAGAGCATTTCTCTGAAATTCCCATTCCAACAGAGCCCGTAATGTGGAAAGATAAAGGAATATCACCCAACTGTTCCTTTATTTGATAAAGAAATCCGAGTAAACATTCTTGTATTTTTGCCTGATGCCTTTTGTATCCGGAAAACAAGACTGTAGTTCCATCTTTGTCCAATACTACCATCTTGGCGGTAGTAGAGCCTATATCTAAACCCACTTTATATGTATTCATATACCAAATATCTTAAATTAGACCTTGCGTCTGACACCAGTGTCAGACGCAAATGTATGTAAAAATATGGTAGATACGGCAAATCGTAATTGAAGTTTTGGGTTTAATTAACGAATTGGGAAAAAAGAAAGATGGAATGTGAGAGAGGAAAATGATTGTGTAAATAAAGAAGTAAATGAATGATTGTATGTTTATATTACTTGTAAGGTTGTAGCAGATTTTTTATGGTGAATCCTAGAAATCTTGTTTACTCTATTTTTGACAAAAGGAAACGTGGCTTTTAATAAACCCGGATTCTGTTTATAATAAACTTTTTGATAGTTTTAGTAAAACGGTATTCGAGTTTATTATAAACTATTGTAGAACAGTTTTAGAATCAGACGAGAGATTTTAAGCTGAATTATAAACAAAATGGGGCAATAATCATTCGACTATTGCCCCATATAGTATAGGAGTGGTATTGTAAAATACCAGGTTATTTATGATTTATGTATGATTATTTCTTACTATTTTCATGTTGCTTATACTTTTTCTTTTCTCAAAGATACAACATAAAAAGTCCTTTGTCAAGAGTCTGATGAGAAAAGTATCTTATCGCTCTTAAAACAGATGAATAACTTTACTTCTAATATCTGATTTTTATTCGGCTTTATTACAGAATCGGGAATTTGGGTATAAAAATCCGTAATTGATATACAAGCCCATTCATTTTATCGCAGTAAATTTGCAATTAGAAGTTTAACAATGAAAAGATAGAAGATGATGATAAAAACAATTCTAAGTGTCTTGTCTTTATTCGTTATGTTATCATGCAGTATGACAGGGAAAAAGGATATAAGACAGCAGCCTGGTATGTGCGCCAAATTACCTATGGCGGCTGACGGTATTGTGCGGCTATCGAAAATCGAGGTTTATCCGGAGTATCTTGAAGAATATATGAAATATGCGGCCGAAGTGGGGGAAGTCTCCTTGCGTACTGAACCGGGAGTGCTGACTATGTATGCCGTCAGCGAAAAAGAGAATCCTGGCAGGATAACTATTCTTGAAACTTACGCGAGTCAGGAGGCTTATAAATCTCATATTGCATCGGAGCATTTTCAAAAGTACAAGCAAGGAACGCTGCACATGGTTAAGACTCTCGTACTCTCTGACCAAATGCCGCTTAACCCCGCAAATTGCATTAATAACTTCATTCAATAAACGAAATGATTATGAATAAACTCCTTTTATTTTCAGTATTTAGTATTTTAACACTCAATGTTATGGCACAAGAAAAGATAGTACAGACGGCAGGACGTGACCAGCTAGGAACGTTTGCCCCCAAGTTTGCGGAACTCAATGACGATGTTCTCTTTGGAGAAGTTTGGAGCCGCACTGACAAACTCGGTCTGCGTGACCGCAGTTTAGTAACCATTACCTCCCTTATCAGTATGGGAATCACGGACAATTCGCTCGTTTATCATCTTCAGTCGGCGAAGAAGAACGGCATCACCCGCACGGAGATCGCAGAGATTATCACTCATATAGGTTTCTATGCAGGTTGGCCGAAGGCGTGGGCAGCGTTCAATTTGGCAAAAGGAGTATGGTCTGAAGATATTGTTGGTGAGGATGCCAAAACAGCCTTCCAGCGTGAGATGATTTTCCCTATTGGCGAACCCAATACAGCCTATGCACAGTATTTTATTGGTAACAGTTATCTTGCTCCGGTTTCGCGCGAGCAGGTGAATATCTCTAACGTTACTTTTGAACCACGTTGCCGCAATAACTGGCATATTCACCGTGCAACGAAAGGTGGCGGACAGATGCTTATCGGTGTAGCCGGTCGAGGCTGGTATCAGGAAGAAGGTAAACCGGCGGTAGAGATTTTGCCTGGTACGGTTATCCATATTCCTGCCAATGTGAAACACTGGCACGGAGCTGCTGCCGACAGTTGGTTTGCTCATCTGGCTTTCGAAGTTTCCGGCGAAAACACTTCCAATGAGTGGCTTGAACCGGTTACAGATGACGAGTATAACAAACTCAAACAGACTAAACGATGATTTTTGCTAATCCTGCTTTATCTTTTGAAAGGAAATAATATGACTACCGAGGAATTTTAAGGAATATGTAAAGACGCGCAAAGCGCTTAATACAGAAGAAATACATCGTTTGATGGACGATATGGGCAATTATCAAAGTAATGGAAGAATGAAAACGCCTGTGGGGTTACTCCATCGTGATAATGTCTAAACTAATTAATGATAAGAAATATTTAAAATCAAAATAAAATGAAACAGATTATATTCATATTTATGAGTCTCCTTTGCTTTAGCTGCTCATCAAAAGCGCAGAATCAGACAGCGGATACTAATGTACAGTCCGATAAGAAAATCCTGGTTGCCTATTTCTCTTGTACTGGAACTACAGAAAAAGCCGCCGATGCCATTGCAAAAACGGTTGGCGGCAAACTTTATCAGATAACTCCCGCTACAGCCTATACCTCGGCAGATCTTGACTGGAACAACAAGAGTAGCCGTAGTTCAATTGAAATGACGACTGAAAATTCACGTCCGGAATTGGGGGGAGAAGCGCTTAATCTGAAAGATTACGACGTGATATTCCTTGGTTACCCGATATGGTGGAATTTATGTCCGCGTCCGGTCAATACATTCCTTGAGAAATATGATTTCTTCGGTAAAACCGTTATTCCATTTGCTACTTCCGGAGGAAGCTCAATAACTAATAGTGTAAAACAACTCAAGAAACTTTATCCAAAAATCGTATGGGGAGAAAGCCGATTGTTGAACGGAAGTGTCAAGCAGGCCGGAGAGTGGGCGAAAGGAGTAATATAAAGATGGCTACTGAAAATATATTCACTAAATATGAGAAGTTAAATAGGGCGGAAGTAATAGTGAATATATTAAATGAGTAAGTATATTACGAATCATATTTAGATTATGCTTTTAGAAAAACTACTTAAAGAATTTAATTTTAGTACTAATATTTTTAATTGGGAGGAGTTTAAGTTATTCGACCAATATTTTGAACGAATATTAGTTAGTAAAGGTACATTTTTGATTAAGGAAGGAGAAACAGAGAGGTATAGTTATTTCGTTTTTGATGGAATATTACGTTGTTGGCTTTTAAATCATAACGGGGAAGAACAAACTTTCTGGTTTTGTAAAGAGGGTACATTTTCAATGTCAAACATATCTTTTACATTACAAACTAGGTCTGCATTTAATGTGCAAACAATTGTAGATAGTGTTATTTACCGAATAGACAAGAAGCAAGTAAATGAACTATATACCGCTATCCCTAAAGTAAAAACTGTATTTGAAGATTTAAATGCTATATTGTTGAATAAACTTTTGAAAAGAAATATCGACTTGATTAAATATTCTCCTGAACAGTATTATCTACAGATGATGGAAGAATATGGTATTACATTAAACTATATACCATTAAAAGATATAGCTTCTTATTTGGGTATCACACAGCAAGCACTAAGCAGAATCCGTAAACGTATTTTTTAACTTGGGTTCAGTGTTTTGAATGTATAAGTAACGAACTTTGCGGCTTTAAATTGCAATTACAAGTATGATTAGAAAAATTAAAGTTACGGATTATCCACGTTTGATGGAAATTTGGGAAAGTGCAGTATTGAGTACACATGATTTTCTTAAAGAGGAAGATTTTCTATATTATAAGGAACGACTTCCGGTATATTTTCAGTATGTTAATCTATTCGGATTTGAACAAGAGGGAATCTTAATCGGATTTATGGGAATTGCAGAAGGAAATCTTGAAATGTTATTTATTGACAATAAGTATCGAGGCGCAGGAATCGGAAAAAAATTAATAACTTATGCCATAGATAATTTGCAAGTAACTAAAGTTGATGTGAATGAGCAAAATGTTCAAGCTGTCGGTTTTTATGAATATATGGGTTTTAACATATATAAAAGGTCGAATTTGGACGGAGAAGGTAAGGAATATCCTATTTTACACATGCAGTTGTAGTCTCTGTTCAATTATAAACAGATGCTTAGTATAGGTACCTTTAATTGAAGATGAATGTTACATTTGAATAAAATGATTGGTTAAAAAATCATTGTAGAGTTTGAATGGGCACATCTATCGCCTACTTAAACTCTGTTTTAAATGAAGTGAAGAAAAAGAAAAAAGCTCTGAATTTCTTGAATTTCAGAGCTTTGCTTTAATTTACTATTTGCTTTCGCGGTGCGTACGGGACTCGAACCCGTGACCCCATGCGTGACAGGCATGTATTCTAACCAACTGAACTAACGCACCAAATTTTAATTGGATTAACTCATTTATATTTCTCTCTGCTTCTTAGTGAAAGAAGCGGTGCGTACGGGACTCGAACCCGTGACCCCATGCGTGACAGGCATGTATTCTAACCAACTGAACTAACGCACCAGAATTTCAATTTATTAATCTGCATCTCTCTCGATTGCGGGTGCAAAGGTAGTTGTTTTTTGTAAACCTGCAAGCGTTTTGAGAAAAGTTTTTTTCAAGAAAAAACAAGAAAAATGCTTAGTGTCTCATTTTGAGTACTTTTGTAATGAAAAAAAATATTCGTTTTTCTTCTCTTCGGATAGTGACGGTATCTGATCGTTATAGTGACGCTATCACGATGGAATACCGTCACTATCCGAAGGCAATGGCGTCACTATCCTAAAGTTTGTCATTCTTTTCATTGAAAATAACTCTCGATATCTTTCTATCTGTAAGAAATCACCGTTTTTATATCAACTTTCTGCTTGAATAATTCGTAATTTTGCAATAAATCGTTATTTTTGCGGACTAAAATTAGAAAGGTAGAAAATAATCTGCCTAGAATCGTTAATTAGTAGAAAGAATGATGACAACAGCCAAACTGTTATTGCACTGTCCCGACAAACCGGGAATCCTAGCGGAAGTGACAGACTTTATTACGGTAAACAAAGGAAATATTATCTATTTGGATCAGTATGTAGATCATGTAGAGAACATCTTCTTCATGCGTATTGAATGGGAACTGAAAGATTTTCTGGTTCCACAGGAAAAAATTGAAGATTATTTCAGAACACTCTACGGGCAAAAATATGAAATGGATTTTCGTCTTTATTTCTCTGATGTAAAACCACGTATGGCTATTTTCGTATCCAAGCTGTCACACTGTCTTTTCGATATGTTAGCCCGGTATACGGCAGGAGAGTGGAATGTAGAGATACCTCTTATTATAAGTAATCATCCGGATTTGCAGCACGTGGCAGAACGTTTCGGAATTCCTTTCTATCTGTTCCCTATCACCAAGGAGACGAAAGAAGAACAGGAGCGCAAAGAGATGGAATTGCTTGCCAAACATAAGATTACATTTATTGTATTGGCACGCTATATGCAGGTGATCTCCGAACAGATGATTAATGCTTATCCGAATAAGATTATCAATATTCATCATTCTTTCCTTCCTGCGTTTGTAGGGGCGAAGCCTTATCACGCAGCTTTCCAGAGAGGGGTGAAAATTATTGGTGCAACTAGTCATTATGTAACGACAGAGCTGGATGCCGGACCGATTATTGAACAGGATGTAGTGCGCATTACTCATAAAGATGCTATTGAAGACCTCGTAAATAAAGGAAAGGATTTGGAAAAAATCGTTCTTTCGCGTGCAGTGCAGAAGCACATCGAGCGCAAAGTTTTGGCTTATAAAAATAAAACAGTAATATTTAGCTGATGAAAGTAGCAGTTGTAAAATACAATGCCGGCAATATTCGTTCTGTGGATTATGCTTTAAAGCGGTTGGGGGTAGAAGCGGTGATTACTGCTGATAAAGAAGAACTCCAATCGGCCGATAAAGTTATTTTTCCCGGAGTGGGAGAGGCGGAAACTACCATGAACCACTTGAAGGCAACGGGACTGGACGAACTGATTAAGAATCTCCGTCAGCCTGTATTTGGAATTTGTCTCGGCATGCAGTTGATGTGCCGGCATTCCGAAGAAGGAGAAGTCGATTGTTTGAATATCTTTGATGTGGATGTGAAACGTTTTGTCCCGCAGAAACATGAGGATAAAGTGCCGCACATGGGATGGAACACCATTGGAAAAACGAATAGCAAATTGTTTGAAGGGTTCACCGAAGAAGAGTTTGTCTATTTTGTGCATAGCTTCTATGTGCCGACCTGCGACTTTACTGCTGCTACAACTGACTATATTCACCCGTTCAGTGCTGCGCTCCATAAAGATAACTTTTATGCTACCCAGTTCCATCCGGAAAAAAGTGGTAAGACAGGAGAGAAGATTCTGACAAACTTTTTAAACCTCTAAGATACAAATAGTAAATAGATGATAGAAATTATTCCAGCCATTGATATTATTGATGGAAAGTGCGTACGCCTTTCCCAGGGAGATTACGATAGTAAAAAGGTGTATAATGAGAACCCGGTGGAAGTTGCAAAGGAGTTTGAAGCGAACGGTGTTCGCAGGCTTCATGTGGTAGACTTGGACGGTGCTGCTTCTCATCATGTCGTTAACTATCGGGTGTTGGAACAGATTGCTGTACGCACTTCTCTTGTCATAGATTTTGGTGGAGGAGTAAAGAGTGATGAAGATTTGAAAATTGCTTTTGAGAGCGGTGCGCAGATGGTAACCGGAGGAAGCATTGCAGTGAAAGATCCGGAATTATTCTGTCATTGGCTGGAAATATACGGCAGTGAGAAGATTATTTTGGGGGCAGATGTAAAAGAACATAAGATAGCCGTCAATGGTTGGAAAGATGAAAGTGCCTGTGAACTTTTTCCATTTCTCGAAAATTATATAGATAAAGGTATACGAAAAGTAATCTGTACGGATATTAGCTGTGACGGAATGTTGAGTGGCCCTTCTATCGATTTGTATAAAGAGGTGTTGGCAAAATTCCCTGACCTTTATCTGATGGCTAGTGGCGGGGTGAGCAAGATGGATGATATTGTAGCCTTGGATGAGGCCGGTGTTCCCGGAGTTATTTTCGGTAAGGCATTATACGAAGGACATATCACCTTACAAGATTTGAGAATCTTTCTGTAATGAGCGTATCGGAATAAATAAGATACCTTTATTATAAGGAAGATAAGAATCGAGCTTCAGGAATATAGATTATAAATTGTTGAACAATAAATAAAATAGGATTGTGTTAGCAAAAAGAATAGTACCTTGTCTGGATATAAAAGACGGACAAACCGTGAAAGGAACGAATTTTGTCAACTTGCGCCAAGCCGGTGATCCGGTGGAGCTAGGTCGTGCTTACAGTGAACAGGGAGCGGATGAACTTGTTTTCCTGGACATTACTGCAAGCCATGAAGGACGTAAGACTTTTACGGAATTGGTAAAACGGATTGCTGCTAATATCAATATCCCATTTACCGTAGGTGGTGGAATCAATGAATTAAGTGATGTAGACCGTCTGCTGAATGCAGGGGCAGATAAGATTTCTATCAATTCTTCCGCTATCCGCAATCCCCGGTTGGTTGACGAGATAGCAAAGAATTTCGGCTCACAAGTTTGTGTGTTGGCTGTAGATGCCAAACAGACCGAAAACGGTTGGAAATGTTACCTGAACGGAGGACGCATCGAAACGGATAAAGATCTGTTCGAGTGGACTAAAGAAGCACAGGAACGCGGAGCAGGAGAAATACTCTTCACAAGCATGAATCACGATGGTGTAAAAGCCGGTTATGCAAATGAAGCACTTGCCGCTTTAGCGGATCAACTCTCCATTCCCATCATAGCTTCAGGAGGTGCGGGCTGTAAGGAGCACTTCCGTGATGTCTTTTTACAGGGAAAGGCAGATGCTGCATTGGCTGCCAGTGTTTTTCACTTCGGAGAAATTAAAATTCCCGAATTAAAATCGTATCTTTGCGGCGAAGGAATTACCATCAGGGGGTGAGGCACCCCGGCCGGGTTTTCCTGCGGATGGATTATATAGTCAGATAAATATAGGAACTGTCTGCAAAAGAATTCCGTAGGCGAATAGGTAGTAATTGTAAATTGGAATAGTAATTAGAACTTATATAAAAATGGAATTGGATTTTGATAAAATGAACGGACTCGTTCCGGCTATCATACAGGACAACGAGACACGTAAGGTCTTGATGCTGGGTTTCATGAATAAAGAAGCTTATGATAAAACGGTAGAAACCGGAAAAGTTACATTCTTTAGCCGTACGAAGAATCGTTTATGGACAAAAGGTGAAGAAAGCGGTAACTTCCTTCATGTTGTATCTATAAAGGTTGATTGCGACAATGATACATTATTGATTCAAGTAGAACCGGTAGGTCCTGTGTGTCATACAGGCACAGATACTTGTTGGGGGGAGAAAAACGAAGAACCGGTCATGTTCCTGAAAGCATTGCAGGACTTCATAGACAAACGTCACAAAGAAATGCCCGAAGGTTCTTATACAACCAGCCTGTTTGAGTCGGGAATCAATAAGATAGCTCAAAAAGTAGGTGAGGAAGCTGTGGAAACAGTGATCGAAGCAACGAACGGTACTGACGAACGTTTGATCTACGAAGGAGCCGACCTCATTTATCACATGATTGTATTGCTTGCTTCAAAAGGCTATCGCATCGAAGATCTTGCACGTGAACTGCAGGAAAGACATAGCAGTACCTGGAAGAAGCATTAATAAGTAAAGATTAGAAATTAAAAATTAAAACGGGAGTCGGCATGGATGACGGGGCGTTGATACAATATAAGAACGTAGAAATCCATCAACAGGAACTCTGTGTGCTAAGTGATGTAAATCTGGAATTGCACAAAGGAGAGTTTGTCTATTTGATCGGAAAAGTAGGCTCGGGGAAAACGAGTCTGCTCAAGACTCTTTATGGCGAACTGGATGTAATTGACGGTGAAGCGGAAGTGCTGGGCTATAATATGCGATCTATCAAACGTAAGCATATCCCGCAATTGCGCCGCAAGTTAGGCATTGTATTCCAGGATTTTCAGCTGCTCACAGACCGTACTGTATATAATAACCTGGAATTTGTGCTTCGTGCCACAGGCTGGAAAAACAAACAGGAGATACAGGAGCGTATTGAAGAAGTGCTTCAACTGGTGGGAATGTCCAACAAAGGTTATAAACTTCCGAACGAACTTTCCGGTGGCGAACAGCAGCGCATTGTGATTGCACGTGCCGTACTCAATTCTCCGGCTATCATCCTGGCGGATGAACCAACCGGAAATCTGGATGTGGAAACAGGTAAAGCCATCGTTGAATTGTTGCACAATATCTGCGAATCCGGCTCATCGGTAGTGATGACGACGCACAATTTGCAACTGTTGAAAGATTATCCGGGCAGGGTATATCGTTGTGCCGACCATCAGATTGTAGATGTGACTGATGAATATATGCCCAGACAGAGAACAATAGAAATAGATTTAAATATAGATAACTAAAACAGTAACGAAAATGAAAGTTTTAAAGTTTGGAGGAACTTCCGTAGGTTCTGCTCAGCGCATGAAGGAAGTAGCCAAATTGATTACCGATGGTGAACAGAAGATTGTTGTTCTTTCTGCTATGTCAGGAACAACAAACACATTGGTGGAAATTTCGGACTATCTGTATAAGAAGAATCCGGAGGGTGCCAACGAGATTATTAATAAGCTGGAAGCAAAATATAAACAGCATATTGATGAGCTTTTTGCAACCCAGGAATATAAACAGAAAGGTCTTGAAGTTGTCAAATCCCACTTCGACTACATCCGCTCCTATACTAAAGACCTTTTCACTTTGTTCGAAGAGAAAGTGGTTTTGGCACAGGGAGAGCTTATCTCTACGGCGATGGTAAACTTTTACCTGCAGGAATGCGGTGTGAAGTCCGCGTTGCTTCCGGCTTTGGAATTCATGCGTACTGATAAGAACGCAGAACCGGACCCCGTATATATTAAGGATAAGTTGCGTGCTCAACTGGATCTTTATCCGGATACGGAAATCTACATTACGCAAGGTTTCATCTGCCGCAATGCTTACGGTGAGATAGACAACCTGCAACGTGGTGGTAGCGACTACACCGCTTCTCTGATCGGAGCAGCAGTAAACGCTTCCGAAATCCAGATCTGGACAGATATCGACGGTATGCACAATAACGACCCGCGTATTGTTGACAAGACCGCTCCGGTACGCCAGCTGCACTTCGAAGAAGCAGCCGAGTTGGCTTACTTCGGTGCAAAGATTCTGCACCCTACTTGTATCCAGCCGGCTAAATATGCCAATATCCCTGTCCGCTTGTTGAACACAATGGATCCGGAGGCTCCGGGCACACTGATTTCTAACGATACGGAAAAAGGCAAGATTAAGGCAGTAGCTGCAAAAGATAACATCACTGCTATTAAGATTAAATCCAGCCGCATGTTATTGGCTCATGGTTTCTTGCGTAAGGTGTTCGAAATCTTCGAAAGCTATCAGACATCTATCGATATGATCTGTACGTCAGAAGTCGGTGTATCTGTTACGATAGATAACACGAAACATCTTAATGAGATTCTGGACGACCTGAAGAAATACGGAACAGTAACCGTTGATAAAGAAATGTGTATCATCTGCGTTGTAGGTGACCTTGAATGGGAAAATGTCGGTTTTGAAGCAAAAGCACTCGATGCGATGCGCGATATACCGGTGCGAATGATCTCGTTTGGAGGAAGTAACTATAACATCTCCTTCCTCATTCGGGAGTGTGATAAGAAAGTAGCTTTACAATCGTTGAGCGATATGCTTTTCAACGGCAAATAATTCCACAAATAATACGAGCGCTTTTACCGAACTGATAAAAGCGCTCTTTTTTAACCAACTAAACAAGTTTTTCGAATTATGAAGGGAATATTTCCAATCGATAAATTCCGCACTTTGCAGACACCTTTCTATTATTACGATACCAAAGTGCTGCGCGATACATTGTCGGCTATTAACCATGAGGTTGCCAAATATCCTAATTATTCAGTGCATTACGCTGTTAAAGCAAATGCTAACCCGAAAGTACTTACCATCATCCGTGAGAGCGGAATGGGAGCCGACTGTGTGAGCGGTGGAGAAATTCGTGCCGCTATCCGTGCAGGATTTCCGGCCAATAAAGTTGTTTTTGCAGGAGTAGGTAAAGCAGACTGGGAAATTAACCTCGGGCTGGAGTACGGCATCTTCTGTTTCAATGTAGAGTCTATTCCCGAACTGGAAGTAATCAATGAATTGGCTGCTGCTCAAAATAAGGTGGCTAATGTTGCTTTCCGTATCAATCCGGATGTAGGCGCACATACTCACGCAAATATCACTACCGGTTTGGCAGAAAATAAATTCGGTATCAGCATGCAGGATATGGACAAGGTGATAGATGTGGCGCAGGAGATGAAAAACGTAAAGTTTATCGGGCTTCATTTCCACATTGGTTCACAGATTCTGGATATGGGCGATTTTGTAGCTCTCTGTAATCGTGTCAATGAATTACAGGATAAATTGGAAGCTCGCAGAATTCTGGTAGAACATATTAATGTAGGAGGTGGTTTGGGAATTGACTACGGACATCCCAATCGTCAGGCTATTCCGAACTTCAAGGATTACTTTGCTACCTATGCCGGACAACTGAAATTACGTCCTTATCAGACCTTGCATTTTGAATTGGGACGTGCAGTTGTAGGACAGTGCGGTTCCTTAATCTCTAAGGTTCTGTATGTAAAACAAGGCACACGGAAGAAATTTGCCATCCTGGATGCAGGTATGACCGATCTTATCCGTCCGGCTCTGTATCAGGCATTCCATAAAATGGAAAATATTACTTCCGAAGAACCATTGGAGGCATACGATGTAGTAGGACCGATCTGTGAATCGTCGGATGTTTTCGGAAAAGCGATTGACCTGAACAAAGTGAAGCGTGGTGACTTGATAGCCCTTCGTTCTGCTGGTGCTTATGGTGAAATAATGGCTTCCGGATACAACTGTCGTGAACTGCCGAAAGGATATACTTCCGACGAACTGGTGTAAGTAAAAAATGAACCACTACAATCAAAATGTGAATGTAGTTTAAAAATATAGGGTGCATGGAACAATTTTAACTGAAAGCTTGTTATTTTTGTAATGAGTTCAAAAAGAAACTACATTAACAACTTAATAAAAAATACGATTATGATTTCAGAAAAATTACAGAATGCAATTAACGAACAGATTACTGCTGAAATGTGGTCTGCTAACCTGTATTTAGCAATGTCTTTCTATTTTGAGAAAGAAGGTTTCAGCGGTTTTGCTCATTGGATGAAAAAGCAATCCCAGGAAGAAATGGGACATGCTTATGCAATGGCAGATTATATCATCAAACGTGGAGGAACTGCTAAAGTGGATAAAATAGATGTTGTTCCTAACGGATGGGGTACACCTCTCGAAGTGTTTGAACACGTTTACAAGCATGAATGTCATGTTTCTCAATTGGTGGACAAGCTGGTAGACGTAGCTGCTGCTGAAAAGGATAAAGCAACACAGGATTTCTTGTGGGGATTTGTTCGCGAACAAGTAGAAGAAGAAGCTACAGCACAAGGCATTGTTGACAAGATCAAGAAAGCTGGTGATACCGGAATTTTCTTTGTAGATTCACAATTGGGACAGCGTTAATGATGCTACTCTGAAAAAATAGTTCTTTATATAGATAGAAGCTGCCTGAATTTCTGTTCAGACAGCTTCTTTTTTTTCACTTATTAGGCTTATATGTTCGAAAATAAACTACCTTTGTATTACGAGTCAGAGAAAAATTAATCCCGATTATTATAAATGAATGGTGTGAATAGAGGAATTTTTAGATTGCTCCCTGTATTTTTATTGCTCTTTTTGGGGGGGAGTAGTTGTTCTCAAAAAGAAGAACGGCGTATTCTGGTTATCCACTCTTATGAGGAGACTTACGCGGCTTATCCGGAATTTAACCGGATGATAGCGGAGCAATTTGAGAAAGAGAAAATAGATGCTGATATCCGTACCGTTTATTTAGATTGTGAGTCCTATTGGGAAGAACCGGAGTTGGAACGAATGCGTTTTCTGGTTGATTCCGTTTCGAAAGACTGGCGGCCGGAAGTGATTCTGGTGAATGAAGACTAGGCTACTTATTCATTGATGAAATGCGGAATTCAGTTGGCGAAAGAAGTGCCTGTAGTTTTTGGTGGTGTCAATTATCCGAATTGGGGATTACTGAAACATCATCCCAACGTGACAGGCTTCCATGACAAGATAGCCTTTAATGAGAATATCAGTGTGGCAAAAGAGCTTTTCGGTGAGCACGTTCGTTTGTTTACCATGCTTGATACTACCTATATCGACAGACAAATCAGAAGAGATGCAAAGGAGCAGTTTAAAGGATATAAAGTGACCGGATTCATAGATAATCCCGAACTTTCTCCTGAAGAACAGATACGTTTGGCACAGGAAGAAGGCTATACCCGTTTCATGGCTATTCCTTTGCGTAATGCCAGAAACCATTCGAATGCTACTTTTATGTGGGTTTTGAACAGGAGTTACCGCGATCAATGTTATATCCAGTTGAAACGTGATTACACCACTATTAATATTGGGAGTATCTGTGGTAGTCCTAGTCTGACAGCCATCAATGAAGCCTTTGGGTTTGGTGAGAAGTTGTTGGGTGGATACATCACTTCGCTGCCTATTCAGGTAGAAGAAGAGGTGAAAACTGCCGTTCGCATATTACATGGCGCAAGCCCTTCGGATATACCCATTGTTGAAAGCCGGAAAGAGTATGTCGTAGACTGGAATACAATGACGCAAATTGGTTTGAGTAAGGAAAGTATTCCTGCTAAATATCGTATTATCAATATTCCGTTCAGAGATGAATATCCATTTTTGTGGGGAGCCTTAGTCGCTTCATTTGTTCTTTTCCTGATTTTACTTTTTGCTTCTCTTTGGTGGCTATATCTTCGGGAACAGATGAGGAAAAAACAGGCTCTTATAGCATTGGCTGATGAAAAAGAAACATTGTCATTAGCCATTGAGGGTGGAATGACGTATGCTTGGAGATTGGATAAGGGTTGTTTTGTTTTTGAAGATGCATTCTGGGCGTCGCAAGGGTTAAATCCTAGACAACTATCGTTTAAGGAATTCATGAGCTTTATTCATCCCGATCATTGGGAGGGAGTGAAGTTCAACTGGCGAAATCTGAAAAGTGCTCATAAAAAAATTGTGCAGGAGCTTTGTAACTTCGACGGTAAAGGCTATAGTGGTGGGAGTTTCGTTATACTACTAAACAGCTTTCGGGTGGTGAATATAAAACAGCAGGTTTGCTGCTCAACATACAAGATATAAAAGATCGTGAAGAGGAACTGGAAGCTGCACGCTTACTCGCTGAAAAGGCAGAATTGAAACAATCATTCCTGGCAAATATGAGCCATGAGATACGTACTCCACTTAATTCGATTGTGGGTTTTGCCAATATTCTGGCATTGGAAGATGGATTGAGTTCCGTAGAACGCGAAGAATACATCGGCACTATTAATAAGAACAGCGAGTTGTTGCTCAAATTGATTAACGATATTTTGGAGCTTTCTCGTATCGAATCAGGCTATATGTCTTTCTCGTTTAAGAAATGTAGGGTGAGAGAGCTGATTGATGACATTTATATGACTCACCAGGTATTGATTGCTCCACGCCTGGAATTCCTGAAAGAAGTGGATAATATACCTTTGGAAATTAATGTGGATAGAGAGCGCTTGATACAAGTTCTAACAAATTTCTTGAATAACGCCAGTAAATTTACGGAAACCGGATATATCAAATTAGGGTATATTTATCTGCCGGATGAGGGGCATGTGCGGATTTATGTAGAAGATACTGGGAGAGGTATTCCACGCGAAGAACAACGGATGATTTTCAGCCGTTTCTACAAACAGAACGAATTTTCACAGGGAGCAGGATTGGGGCTTTCTATTTGTCAGGTAATTATAGAAAAACTGGGTGGAAGGATTGAACTCAAATCCGAAGTAGGCAAGGGAAGTCGCTTTACGGTCATCCTTCCTTGCCGGGTAGTGTCTTGATAAAACTTAATAGGAGGGATTGTCAACCGTGTTATTTTTTGTTTTTCCCTTTCTCCATCGTTCCCAAGTAAATCTCCAGTGAACGGGTGGAAATCTGTATTTCGCGGAAAGATACGCCTAGAGAGGCTATCAACAGAATCAGTGCCAGTCCGAATACGTAAGCAGAAAATAATTGCAGTCCGATATAAATAAGAAACATACTGACTACGCAAAGAAAAAGACTTGCAATACCCAGTCCTTGCATTGTACGGGTCAGGTTCAACCGTTTCCGTAAATTCTCGATTTGAGCTTCAGTGATATCCGAAGGGTTCTCCACGTAGCGGTCACGCAGTTGGCGCACAAGTTGGGCATACGATAAGAAACGGTTGGTGTAAGCCAACAAAATCAATGAAACTGCCGAGAAAAGTAGGGCAGGAGTAGTGAGGGTCAGTTCTTCCATAATCTATTTTTTGTAGTCAAGTAGCGGTTCATAATTCATTTTATAAAAGAGAATTTAGGTGCAGATTACATAGATTTCACGTATTATACGTTTTTTAGAATGAAGCTTGTTATAAAGCAACTGTGTAAGATACGTGAAATCTGTGTGATCCGTGTAATCCGCGCCTAAAATATAGATTCCGCAAGGAAACCTTGCTTCGGAGTTATTCCGCTTTCAATACGTTGAGCTCTTTACCTACCTTGATAAAGGCAGCGATACACTTGTCAAGATGTGCTTTTTCGTGTCCTGCAGAAATCTGTACACGGATGCGGGCCTGATCTTTCGGCACTACCGGATAGTAGAAACCTGTCACATAGATACCCTCCTCCTGCATACGTGCAGCGTAAATCTGGGATAACTTCGCATCATACAGCATAACAGCACAGATAGCACTTTGTGTCGGTTTAATATCAAATCCGGCAGCCGTCATCTTATCGCGGAAGTAGTTTACATTCTCGACGAGTTTATCATGTAATGCATTGCTCTCTTTCAGCATCTTGAAAACTTCAAGACTTGCACCGATGATACCCGGAGCCAATGAGTTGGAGAACAAATACGGGCGACTACGTTGACGGAGTAAATCAATGATTTCTTTACGCCCGGTGGTAAATCCTCCCAGTGCACCGCCGAAAGCCTTACCCAACGTTCCGGTATAAATATCTACACGTCCGTGAGTCTTATACAACTCGCTTACGCCATGACCAGTGGCACCTACCACACCGGCAGAGTGAGACTCGTCCACCATTACTAACGCATTGTATTTCTCGGCAAGATCACAAATCTGATCCATCGGAGCTACATTGCCATCCATTGAGAACACACCGTCCGTAACAACAATACGGAAACGTTGTGCCTGCGCTTCTTGCAGACATCTTTCCAGGTCTTTCATGTCAGCATTGGCATAACGGTAACGTTTCGCTTTACAAAGACGTACCCCGTCAATGATAGAAGCGTGGTTTAGCGAGTCCGAGATGATGGCATCCTCTTCAGAGAAAAGCGGTTCGAATACACCGCCGTTAGCGTCAAAGCAGGCAGCATACAGAATCGTGTTTTCAGTCTGGAAATAGTCCGAGACGGCAGCTTCCAGTTCTTTGTGTATATCTTGTGTTCCACAAATGAAACGGACGGATGACATTCCGTATCCACGGTTGTTCATCATTTCCTGCGAAGCCTTGATTAATCGGGGATGATTGGACAATCCTAGATAGTTGTTTGCGCAGAAGTTTAATACTTCCTTACCTTTTACAGTGATGGCAGCTTGCTGCGCACTTTCAATCAGTCGTTCTTCTTTATAAAGTCCGGCTTCCTTAATTTCAGCCAATGTTTGGCGGAGATATTCTTGCATTTTACCGTACATAGTGTTTGGGTGATTAAGTTATATTGCAAAGGACACAATTTTTCTTGGAATAACAATGTCTTTTTGATTAAAATCTGAAAAAAAAGTGCTTACTTTGCGCACTATTTAAGCTTGATATTCTAAGTCAGAAGAAAAAATGGAACACATTTTGATTATTGGAGCTACCGGACAGATAGGGTCGGAGCTGACGATGGAGCTACGGAAACGTTACGGAAATGCAAATGTAGTAGCAGGTTATATTCCGGGTGCAGAACCTAAAGGGGAATTAAAGGAGTCCGGACCGTCGGCTATTGCTGATGTAACGGACGGAGAAGCGATCGCATCTGTAGTAAAAGAGTATCACATTGATACGATTTATAATTTGGCTGCTCTGTTGTCCGTAGTTGCCGAGTCGAAACCCAAGCTGGCCTGGAAAATAGGCATCGATGGATTGTGGAATGTGCTGGAAGTGGCACGTGAACAAGGGTGCGCAGTGTTTACTCCGAGTTCTATCGGTTCGTTTGGCGCTAGTACGCCTCACACGAAAACACCGCAGGACACCATTCAACGTCCCCGTACCATGTATGGAGTCACTAAAGTAACGACAGAGTTATTGAGTGATTACTATTTTAATAAATACGGTGTCGATACCCGTGCTGTCCGTTTTCCGGGCATTATTTCGAATGTGACCCCTCCGGGAGGAGGTACGACCGATTATGCTGTCGATATTTACTACTCGGCAGTGAAAGGAGAAAAGTTTGTGTGCCCCATTAAGCAAGGCACTTTAATGGATATGATGTACATGCCGGATGCGCTGAATGCAGCAATCACACTGATGGAAGCTGATCCGGCAAGATTGATACATCGCAATGCTTTCAATATCGCTTCCATGAGTTTCGATCCGGAAACGATATATCAAGCTATCAAGAAGCATGTGCCGCAGTTTGAGATGATTTATGATATAGATCCTTTGAAGCAGCGCATAGCCGATAGCTGGCCCGATAGTCTGGATGATACCTGTGCTCGTGAAGAGTGGGGATGGAAGCCGGCCTACAATTTGGAAAGCATGACGGTGGATATGCTTGAAAAGTTAAGAGAGAAACTGAAATAATGAAAAAACTAATTGCAGGGGTCATACTGCTCGGTATATTGAGCTCTTGTGGAAACAAGAAAACAAATATTGACCCCTTCGCATCTATTACTAAAGAGGTGGATTCAGTCCGGCAGATAGCCGATTCTAGCCACCATGATAAATCGCCGGAAGATCCGCAGCCTATACAGGCGGATGAATCTTTCGATGATTTTATTTACAATTTTGCTTCCGATGATGTGTTACAGCGTCAGCGTGTGAAATTTCCATTGCCCTACTACAATGGAGATAAGAAGTCAAACATTGAGGAACGCAACTGGAAGCATGATGACTTGTTTACCAAACAGCATTATTATACACTGCTGTTTGATAGAGAAGAAGACATGGATTTAGTAGGAGATACCTCCCTCACTTCTGTGCAGGTAGAGTGGATGTTCGTGAAAACACGAATGGTGAAAAGATACTATTTTGAACGTATCAAAGGTGCATGGATACTGGAGGCAATCAACCTGCGGCCCATTGAACAAAGTGATAATGAAAACTTTGTTGAGTTTTTCGGACATTTTGCAACGGATAGTCTTTTTCAGAGTCAGCGTGTGCGGGAGCCGTTGGCTTTTGTAACCAGTGATCCGGACGATGATTTCTCCATTTTGGAGACAACCCTCGATCTTAATCAGTGGTTCGCCTTCAAACCGGTACTTCCTGTCGACCGCCTTTCTAATATTAATTACGGACAGCGGAATGACGATGATTCGCCCACGAAAATCCTGGCGTTGAAAGGTATCGGAAATGGTTTTTCCAATATCCTTTATTTCCGCCGGAAAGCCGGAGAATGGGAATTGTATAAGTTTGAAGATACAAGTATCTGATACAGGTTAAGATGCACTATAACAGTATAACTTATAACTAAAAATATATGTATTCTCTTTTGCCCTACAATACATTCGGCATCGATGTCAGTGCCGCTCGTTTTTTAGAATATTCTTCGGTTGAAGAACTGAAGAAGCTGATTGTGCAAGGTGCCATTGTGACACCTTTTTTGCATATTGGTGGCGGCAGTAACCTGCTGTTTACCAAAGATTACGACGGGTTGATACTCCATTCCCGCATTGAAGGAATCGAAGTGACGGAGGAAGATGAACACTCTGTGTCGGTACGAGTGGGAGCGGGAGTAGTATGGGATGACTTCGTTGCATATTGCGTAGAACATGGATGGTATGGAACGGAGAACCTGTCGCTCATCCCCGGTGAGGTCGGAGCGAGCGCGGTACAGAACATCGGAGCTTATGGCGTTGAAGTGAAAGATCTGATAACAGCTGTGGAAACGGTGAACATTCAAGCTGAAGAACGCGTTTATTCGGTGGAAGAGTGTGGATATACCTACCGCAACAGTATCTTTAAACGCCCGGAAAACAAGTCGGCTTTTGTCACCTATGTCCGTTTCCGACTTAGTAAAAAAGAACATTATACGTTAGATTATGGAACCATTCGTCAGGAGCTTGAAAAATATCCGGCATTGACGCTTTCTGTTGTACGGAAAGTGATAATTGATATTCGTGAGAGCAAGTTGCCCGACCCGAAGGTAATGGGAAATGCCGGCAGCTTCTTTATGAATCCCATTGTGCCGAAAGAAAAACTGGAAGCCCTGCAGCAGGAATATCCCCGGATACCTTACTATGAGCTGGCAGAAGATCGGGTGAAAATTCCGGCAGGATGGATGATCGACCAATGCGGCTGGAAAGGTAAGGCCTTAGGTCCGGCTGCCGTACATGATAAACAAGCGCTGGTGTTAGTGAATCTTGGTGGAGCAAAAGGTAGCGATATTCTTGCGCTTTCAGATGCAGTCCGAGCCTCTGTTCATGAGAAGTTTGGCATTGATATCCACCCGGAAGTTAACTTAATAAATTGAGAAGTAACAAGTGAAAGTAAGAATCATTGGAAGTGGAACATCGACGGGAGTACCCCAAATCGGCTGTACATGTCCGGTTTGTACTTCTACCGATCCGAAAGATAACCGATTGCGTGCATCTGCTATTGTTGAGACAGATGATGCGCGAATTTTGATAGATTGCGGTCCGGATTTCCGGACACAGGTATTGCGTCTTCCTTTTGAGAAGATAGATGGTGTGCTCATTACGCATGAACATTATGACCATGTGGGTGGGTTGGACGATTTGCGTCCGTTTTGCCGGTTTGGTTCAGTGCCTATTTATGCGGAAAATTATGTGGCACAAGGCTTGCGCTTGCGTATGCCCTATTGTTTTGTTGACCATCGTTATCCGGGAGTTCCCGACATTCCTTTGCAGGAAATCTCGGTGGGACAGGCTTTTTCAGTTAACCACACGGAGGTGCTTCCTTTACGTGTGATGCATGGCCGATTGCCTATTCTGGGATATCGTATCGGGCAATTAGGTTATATCACTGATATGCTGACCATGCCCGAAGAATCCTATGAACAATTGGCGGGAATAGATGTTTTGGTAGTGAATGCACTTCGGATTGCCACGCATCCTACTCATCAGAATTTGGAAGAAGCCTTGGCAGTGGCGCAGCGCATTCAGGCAAAGAAGACGTACTTTATACACATGAGTCATGATATGGGCTTGCATGCGGAGGTTGAAAAGAGCCTTCCGGAAAATATTCACCTGGCATTCGACGGATTGGATATCTATCTTTGATTATCGGTGAAATTTTTAGCAAAAGTTTTGTTTTCTTTGTAGAAATTATTATTTTTGCACCTAGCCGATAAACAGCGAATATTATGAAACTTCGTACGATAGTGAAAATAGCGATCACGTCTTCTGTTGTACTTTTGTGCTCAGGTTTCGCATTGTACTCTTTTTTTAGACTGTCGGCGGCCGAAGGGCAGAAAGATTTTGATCTTTATGAACTGGTTCCATCCACCACTTCAGCCGTATTTGTTACCGATGATGTGCTCGAGTTTGTAGCGGAGGTCGATGATCTGACTTGTAGTAAAAATCAGCAATATATTTATGTGTCCAAACTTTTTTCTTATCTGAAACAAAGCCTTTATGCCCTCTCGGAAGATACTCCCCATGGCTTGAGTCGGCAAATGAATCAGATGCTGATTAGTTTCCACGAACCGGATAACGAACGGAACCAGGTACTTTATTGCAGATTGGGAAATGGGGATAAGGAATTGGTAAACAGGTTTGTGCGTAAATATATATCTTCGCTTTATCCACCGAAAACGTTTGTTTACAAAGGAGAGGAAATAATCATTTACCCGATGGCAGATGGTGATTTTCTAGCCTGCTATCTGACGTCTGATTTTATGGCCTTAAGTTTTCAGAAAAAACTGATTGAAAACGTTATTGATGCATATAAGAGTGGTAAATCATTGGCAGATGATCCTACCTTTACAGGAGTGCGTGCTCCAAAAAAAAGTGCAGCGACCGCCACAATCTATGCCCGTATGAAAGGGATGATGGGATGGACGGAATTTGACATGAAGATGAAAGATGATTTTATCTATTTCTCCGGCATCACTCATGATGCAGACACTTGTTTTGCATTTATAAAACAACTTCGCCAGCAGCAATCAGTCAAAGGCTTCCCGGGTGAAGCACTGCCCTCCACTGCTTTCTATTTTAGCAGACAGGGGATTACGGACTGGGCGTCTTTACTTTCTTATGGAAATGCGCAGGAGCAGAACGGGGCAGTCCGCACGAGTGAAGTGCAGAATAGAGATAAGGAATTTTCCCGCTATCTGATGGAAAATGCCGGGCAAGACCTGGTTGCCTGTCTCTTCCAGCGTGAAGATACGTTGCAGGATGCAGCGGCAGTCTTGAGCCTGTCTGTGGCAGATGTGACGGAAGCTGAAAGGATGCTTCGTACCCTTGTCAATACTGCTTCGGCAGATGAAGGAAGAAAAACTCCCCGTATTACTTTTGGTTATACTGTAAATAAGGCATACTTGGTCTATCGGTTGCCTCAAACAACATTGTTTAAACAACTGACCAGTTTTGTGGAGGCCACTTTGGATGTGTATGCGGCGTTCTATGACGGGCGTTTGTTGCTTGCTCCTGATGAGAATGCTCTGTCACAATATATTCGCCAACTGGATAAAGGCGAAGTGCTTAATGGAGTAATGGCCTATCAGGCAGGCATGGATCACTTGTCTGATTCATACCACTTTATGTTGATGGCGGATTTTGACCACATATTTCGGCAATCAGAAAACCACGTTCGTTTTGTACCGGATTTTTTTCTGCGTAACGCCGATTTTTTCCATAATTTCACCCTCTTTGTTCAGTTTGCCTGTACAGACGGAGTGGTATATCCTAACATTGTTTTGAAATATAAATCAGAATAAAAAATGACCGTTTGTTTACAATCGTTTTTCTAAAAAAAACTCCCGACAGAATTTAATCCTATCGGGAGTTTTTTATGCTTATTCGTCCGGCGAATGGCTTTCGGTTTAAAATGGCAGATCGTCTTTGGCATCCCCCGGAGTAAATTCCGGCATAGCTGACGGAGGTGGGGGAGGAACGGGAGAACCGGAAGCCATCGGAGCACCTGCACCAACACGTTCTACTTTCCATGCACGGATACTATTGAACCAACGATCGTTCCACTGACGGGCGTCAACGTCGAATGATACAGTTAGTTCTTCGCCCATTTGAATGTTGAACTGCTCAATTTTGTCTGCGCCAAATACGTCGAAGCACATCTTGCGCGGATATTGGTCGTGGTTTTCGATAACGTACTCTTGTGATTTCCACTCGTTGCCGCTAGTTTTTGAAACTCCGCCTCTCGGGGGGAGGATAGCGATGATTTTTCCTGTAAATTCCATTGCGATAATTTTAAATTCTGGGGCGAAGTTACAATTTTTTAGTAATATCCCTCACACAATGCCTGTTTTTTCTTTTGTTTTATTGGGCAGCCCAAATCTTTTTTCGTAACTTTGTGCGATAGAACATTTAAAACTTAAATACACGAAAATATATGAAATTTATCGTTTCAAGTACTGCTCTTTCCAGCCATTTACAGGCCATCAGCCGTGTGATTAATTCAAAAAATGCGCTGCCAATTCTCGATTGTTTCCTCTTCGAATTGGAAGACGGAACATTGTCTGTGACTGTATCCGACAGTGAAACAACGATGGTGACTACTGTAGAAGTGAATGAAAGCGATACAAACGGGCGTTTTGCCGTAGTAGCGAAAACATTGCTTGATGCACTGAAAGAAATCCCGGAACAACCACTTACATTTGAAATCAATCCGGATAATTATGAAATAACAGTGCAGTACCAGAACGGAAAATACAGCCTGATGGGGCAGAATGCGGATGAATTCCCGCAATCGGCTACACTGGGTGATAATGCAGTCCGTGTAGAAATGGAGGCAAGTGTACTTCTGGGAGGCATCAACCGTTCGGTATTTGCTACTGCCGATGACGAACTTCGTCCGGTGATGAACGGTATTTATTTCGATATTACCACAGAAGACATCACAATGGTTGCTTCAGACGGTCATAAACTGGTGCGTTGCAAGACATTGGCAGCTAAAGGTAACGAGCGTGCAGCCTTCATCCTTCCAAAGAAACCGGCTACTTTGCTTAAGAATCTTTTGCCGAAAGAACAAGGCACAGTGACGATCGAATTCGATGAACGCAATGCTGTATTCATGCTCGAAAGCTACCGGATGGTTTGCCGCCTGATTGAAGGACGTTACCCGAACTACAACTCGGTAATTCCGCAGAACAACCCGCACAAAGTGACCGTAGACCGTCAACAGTTGGTAGGAGCTTTGCGTCGTGTGTCTATTTTCTCGTCGCAGGCAAGCAGTTTGATTAAACTCCGTATGCAGGAAAACCAGATTGTGATTTCCGCACAAGATATTGACTTCTCTACTTCTGCCGAAGAAACACAAGTTTGCCAGTATGCAGGTGCAGCAATGAGCATCGGTTTCAAATCGACATTCCTCATCGATATCCTGAACAATATTTCAGCAGACGAAGTAGTCATCGAACTCGCAGATCCTTCACGTGCCGGAGTAATCATCCCGGTAGAGCAGGAAGAAAACGAAGACCTGCTGATGCTGCTGATGCCGATGATGCTAAATGATTAATAGTAATCACCGCAAAATAACACAGAGTTCTACAGAGCAATAAATACATAAAAACACTCTGTGGAACTCTGTGTTACTCTGTGGTGGAAAAAATAATTAGAAATGAAATTAAACCTGAAAAATCCCATTGTTTTTTTTGATTTAGAAACAACCGGAACCAATATCAACACAGACCGAATTGTTGAAATCTGCTATCTGAAAGTATATCCGAATGGAAATGAAGAAGCAAAAACATTACGTATCAATCCTGAAATGCATATCCCGGAAGCATCTTCTGCTATACATGGCATTTATGATGCCGACGTAGTCGATTGCCCTACTTTCAAAGAAGTGGCGAAAAACATAGCCAGGGACATTGAAGGTTGCGATTTGGCAGGATTTAATTCCAATCGTTTTGATATTCCTGTCCTTGCTGAAGAGTTCCTTCGCGCCGGAGTGGACATTGATATGACGAAACGCAAATTTGTAGACGTACAGGTGATCTTCCACAAAATGGAACAACGCACCCTGTCTGCTGCCTATAAATTCTATTGCGACAAGAATCTGGAAGATGCACACACTGCCGAAGCAGATACACGGGCCACTTACGAAGTGCTGAAAGCACAGCTCGACCGTTACTCCGATCTTCAGAATGATATTGCGTTCCTGGCAGATTATTCAAGTTTCAGCAAGAATGTAGACTTTGCCGGACGCATGGTGTACGATGATAATGGGGTGGAAGTGTTCAACTTCGGAAAATATAAAGGAATGTCTGTAGCCGAGGTTTTGAAGAAAGATCCCGGATATTACAGTTGGATTTTGAATAGTGATTTCACGTTGAACACTAAGGCGGCATTGACAAAAATCCGTTTGCGTGAAATGAGTAATTTGATTACAAAATAATGCTAAAAGGAAAAAAAATAATTCTTGGAATTACCGGCAGTATTGCCGCGTACAAGGCGTGCTATATCATTCGTGGACTGATAAAACAGGGAGCGGAAGTGCAAGTCGTAATTACTCCGGCGGGAAAAGAATTTATTACTCCCATCACTCTTTCGGCTTTGACCAGCAAACCAGTCATTAGTGAGTTTTTTGCCCAGCGTGACGGAACGTGGAATAGCCACGTCGATCTCGGATTGTGGGCGGATGCTGTATTGATTGCACCTGCCACTGCCTCTACTATCGGTAAAATGGCCAATGGAATAGCCGACAATATGCTCATAACAACTTATCTTTCGGCAAAAGCTCCCGTGTTTGTTGCTCCGGCAATGGATCTCGATATGTTTGCCCATCCCGCCACCCAGAAAAATCTGGATATACTGCGTTCCTACGGTAATCACATTATCGAGCCGGGAACAGGAGAATTAGCCAGCCACTTGGTAGGAAAGGGACGTATGGAAGAGCCGGAAAACATCATCCGGGTATTGGATGAATTCTTCGCTTCGAGTGATGAACTATCCGGAAAGAAAGTGATGATTACAGCCGGACCTACTTACGAAAAAATTGACCCGGTGCGTTTCATAGGCAATTATTCTTCCGGAAAGATGGGATTTGCGTTGGCAGAAGAATGTGCCCGTCGTGGAGCACAGGTGACATTGATAACAGGTCCTGTGCAGCTCAAAACGAAACATTCCCGTATCCGGCGTGTAGATGTGGAATCAGCAGAAGAAATGTATGCGGCTTCACAGATCTATTTTCCAGATGCTGATGCAGGTATTCTTTGCGCGGCAGTAGCCGACTACCGTCCGGAAACAGTGGCCGACAAGAAGATTAAGCGGGAGAAAGAAGAGGAACTAACCCTCCATCTTCAGGCAACACAAGACATCGCTGCCAATTTAGGAGCACTGAAAGGGAAAAATCAGTTATTGGTTGGCTTTGCCCTCGAAACCAATAATGAGCAGCAGAATGCCGAAGGAAAGCTCGAACGCAAAAACTTCGACTTTATTGTGCTCAATTCGTTGAATGATGCTGGAGCCGGTTTTCGCCATGATACCAATAAAATAAGTATCATCGACAGGAAAGGTCGTACAGACTATCCTCTGAAGCCGAAGACGGAAGTAGCCCAAGACATCATCGACCGTCTGGTAGCCACTCTGTCTTCCGGTTTTTAATTTTTAATCTTTAATTAAAATAGAAGGTGTTACGTTCACTATACATTCAGAATTACGCATTGATAGAAAAACTGGATATCAGTTTTGAAACAGGCTTTTCCGTTATAACAGGTGAAACGGGAGCCGGAAAATCAATTATTCTGGGAGCTATCGGACTCCTGTTAGGACAGCGTGCCGATGTGAAAGCGATTCGCCACGGAGCTTCCAAATGTATCATAGAGGCACGTTTCGATATATCTGCCTATGGTATGCGTCCGTTTTTCGAAGAAAACGAGTTGGAATATGATGAAGAGTGCATTTTGCGTCGTGAAGTGCAGTCTTCCGGTAAGAGCCGGGCATTCATCAACGATACTCCTGCTTCGTTGGCACAAGTGAAAGAGCTGGGCGAACAGCTGATAGATGTACATTCGCAACATCAGAATCTGCTGCTTAATAAAGAAGGATTTCAGTTGAATGTGCTTGATATTCTGGCACATAATGACGCTGCATTGGCGAAATATCGTCTGTGTTATGACGAATGGAAACAGACAGATCGCGAACTCGCTGAATTAGTGTCACTGGCAGAGAAAAGTCGCTCCGATGAAGATTATATCCGCTTCCAACTCGAACAGCTCGAAGAAGCCTGTTTGGTGGAAGGCGAACAGGAAGAACTGGAGCAGGAAGCTGAAACATTAAGTCATGCAGAAGAGATAAAAGCCGGACTTTACCGGGTGGAGCAGTCGTTTGCTTCGGATGAAGGTGGCTTGCTTTCTTATCTGAAAGACAGTCTGAATACACTGAATAATCTGCAAAGAGTATATCAGCCGGCCAAGGAACTTACCGAACGTATGGAGAGCGCTTATATCGAACTGAAAGATATTTCGCACGAAGTCTCTTTACAAAGTGACTCCGTTGAATTCAATCCGGTTCGTCTGGACGAAGTGAATGAACGGTTGAATCTGATTTATTCCTTACAGCAGAAACATCGGGTACAAACCCTTGATGAATTGATAGCGCTAACGGATGAATACCGCAGCAAATTGTCGGACATCACTTCCTATGATGAGCGTATCGCCGAACTGACTGCTCGCAAAGAGGAACAATATAAACAAGTGAAACAACAGGCAGAAGTGCTGACCAAAGCCCGTACGAAAGCTGCTCGTGAAGTAGAAAAACAGCTGGCTGTCCGGTTGATTCCATTAGGAATGCCGAATGTTCGTTTCCAGATAGAAATGGGACTGAAGAAAGAGCCGGGATTGCAAGGAGAAGATACAGTCAACTTCCTGTTTTCCGCCAATAAGAACGGCACCTTGCAGAATATCTCTTCCGTAGCTTCAGGAGGTGAAATCGCTCGTGTCATGCTTTCTATCAAGGCGATGATTGCCGGAGCCGTCAAGCTGCCGACTATCGTATTTGATGAAATAGATACCGGAGTCTCCGGTGAAATAGCCGACCGTATGGCGGACATGATGCAGGAGATGGGCGACCGCAACCGTCAGGTAATCAGTATCACCCACCTGCCGCAGATTGCTGCCCGTGGGCGTGCTCATTATAAGGTATACAAGAAAGATAGCGATACGGAAACCAACAGCCATATCCGCCGTCTCACTGACGAAGAACGGGTAGAGGAAATAGCTCACATGCTTAGTGGTGCCACTCTCACCGAAGCTGCCCTTAGCAATGCCAAATCCCTGCTTGCCCGCAACTGATAAATAGTGAATAGTAAATAGTAAAATAGTAAATCAACCAGATGTTAGATAAAAGTGAAATGATTTTCGGCGTTCGTGCCGTGATAGAAGCCCTTCAGGCTGGAAAAGAGATAGATAAGATCCTCGTGAAGAAAGATATTCAAAGTGATCTTTCCAAGGAGCTTTTTGCAGCTTTGAAAGGTACGCTGATACCTGTTCAGCGTGTTCCGGTAGAGCGTATCAACCGTATTACCCGGAAAAATCATCAAGGAGTGATCGCCTTCATTTCTTCTGTGACTTATCAGAAAGCGGAGGATCTTGTTCCTTTCTTGTTTGAGCAAGGAAAAAATCCGTTTTTTGTTATGCTCGACGGAGTGACCGATGTACGCAATTTCGGGGCGATTGCACGTACCTGCGAATGTGCGGCTGTCGATGCCGTGATTATTCCTGTCCGGGGTAGTGCGTCGGTCAATGCTGACGCCGTGAAAACATCGGCAGGAGCGCTACATACTCTTCCGGTATGCCGTGAACAGAACCTCCGTTCGACTCTGCAATATCTGAAAGATAGTGGTTTCCGCATTGTGGCTGCTACCGAAAAAGGAGATTATGACTATACCAAGGCCGATTATACAGGTCCCCTCTGCATCATAATGGGAGCTGAGGATACAGGAGTTTCTTATGAAAACCTTGCCCTCTGTGATGAATGGGTGAAAATTCCGATGCTGGGCACTATCGAATCCCTGAATGTCTCTGTAGCTGCCGGTATCCTGATTTACGAAGCTGTGAAACAAAGAAACAATGACTGATATGAAGAAGATTTTAATTCTACCTTTGCTGCTTTTCTTCCTGGTACAAGGAAGCATGGCACAAACCCCAAAATGGGTAGAGAAGGCAAAACGTGCAGTCTTCTCAATAGTGACTTATGACAAGAATGATAAAATGCTGAATACGGGAAACGGATTCTTTGTATCCGAAGACGGATTGGCTTTATCAGATTATACTCTTTTTAAAGGAGCTGAACGTGCGGTAGTGATTACTTCCGAAGGCAAGCAGATGCCGGTCAGCCTAATACTTGGAGCGAATGACATGTATGATGTCATTAAGTTTCGTGTGGCTATCACCGAGAAGAAAGTGCCTGCGCTGGTCGTTGCTAAAACAGCCCCGGCGACAGGAGCCGATGCGTGGATGCTTCCTTATTCTACACAAAAAAGTATCGCTTGCGTTACTGGTAAGGTGAAAGATGTTTCCAAAGTAGCCGGAGCATACCATTATTATACATTGAGCATGCATATGAAAGATAAGATGGTGAGCTGTCCGGTGATGAATGCGGAAGGTCAGGTATTTGGTATTGCGCAGAAATCATCCGGTATCGATACGGTGACTACTTGTTATGCGGCGGGAGCAGCTTTTGCCATGTCGCAGAAAATCAGTGCTCTTTCTTTGGGAGACGCTGCCTTGAAAAGCATTGGTATCCGGAAAGGTTTACCTGAAACGGAAGATCAGGCATTAGTATATCTGTTCATGGCCTCTTCGAGCCTCTCGGGCGAGGACTATGAAAAGCTGTTGGATGACTTCATTCGCCAGTTCCCTGCCAATGCAGATGGTTATCTCCGTCGTGCCAATTATTATGCATCTAAAGGTAAAGACGATCAGACCTGGTATGATAAAGCCGTTGCCGACTTTAATCAAGCTCTGAAAGTAGCCCAGAAGAAAGATGATGTATATTATAATATAGGTAAGCTAATGTATGCTTATCAATTATCGAAGCCGGAGAAAACTTATAAAGACTGGACGTATGACACCGCTTTGAAGAATGTCCGTCAGGCAATCGCTATTGATCCGCTGCCAATTTACATTCAAATGGAAGGCGATATACTGTTTGCCCAACAAGACTATGCCGGTGCTTTGGCTGCTTATGAAAAGGTAAATACCAGCAATATTGCTTCTCCGGCCACTTTCTTTAGTGCTGCCAAGACGAAAGAACTGCTGAAAGGGGATCCGAAAGAAGTGGTAGCCTTAATGGATAGCTGTATTACCCGTTGCCCGCAACCGATTACGGCCGACTTTGCTCCATATTTGTTGGAACGTGCGCAGATGAATATGAATGCCGATCAGGCGCGAAATGCAATGCTCGATTATGATGCTTACCATACGGCAGTCAAGGGAGAAGTGAACGACGTGTTCTATTATTATCGCGAACAGGCAGCTTTGAAAGCACGTCAGTTTCAACGCGCTTTAGACGATATTGCCAAGGCCATCGAGATGAATCCGACAGACCTCACCTACCAGGCAGAGCATGCAGTTGTAAACCTCCGTGTAGGACGGTATGAAGAAGCCATTCAGATTTTAAATAATATATTGAAGACTGATCCTAAATATGGTGAGGCTTACCGTTTATTGGGACTTTGCCAGATACAGCTGAAGAAGACAGATGAAGCTTGCGGCAACTTTAAGAAAGCGAAAGAATTGGGTGATCCGAACGCAGATGAATTGATAACCAAATACTGCAAGTAAAAAGATTATCTTCTTGAAGATAAAAAATGAATCCCTGCCAACTCGAAAATTGGCAGGGATTCCTCGTTTTTGGGGACGTTGTATAAAAAACTCTCTCTCTTTTTTTTATTTTTCCCCACTTCACTTGTTAAGTTCAGGTTGTAGGTTTTAATGATATATGGTTTGATTTCCCTTTTTCCCCTCTTTTATAAGTTAAATGCATGGTTATTGAAAATACTGCATGGCTTCACTTATTTTTTTAGAAATAATTCGAAATTCTATCTAAAACAGTAAGTAAATTTAAAATCGTGGTTCATTTTATCTATAATCTTACTATATTCCGCACGTTTTTAATAACACGTATGAGATAAGTTATAATTTATGGAAAAAAATCGATTTACTATTTGTGCAAACAATTACATCGATTGTTTGCGACAAGAGGGTCGTTATTCTACGGCCCATGTGTATAAACACGCTATTCGTTCTTTTTCGCAGTTTTGTGGAACTCAATCCATCACGTTTAGTAAAATAAACCGTAAAACTCTAAAGAGGTATAGCAACTATCTGATGGCTTCCCGTTTGAAGCCCAATACGATTTCTACGTATATGCGTATGTTGCGTAGTATTTACAATCGTGGTGTCGATATGCATCAGGCTCCTTATGTACATGGTTTGTTCCGGGATGTTTTTACCGGGGTGGACACACGTCAGAAGAAAGCTATCCCGATCGGCGAACTTCACATGCTATTAAACAAAGATCCTCAATCGGAAAAGCTTCGCCGGACGCAGGCCATTGCCAATCTGTTGTTTCAGTTTTGTGGAATGCCTTTTTCTGATTTAGCCCATTTGGAAAAGTCTAATCTGGAGCGGGGGCTTTTGAAGTACAATCGTACCAAGACCGGTACTCCTATGAGTATAGAAGTGTTGGAGTCAGCGCAGAATGCAATTGGGGGATTGTATAATAAATCTGACGCCCGGAGTTCTGGCTATCCAGATTATCTTTTCCGGATATTAAGCGGGGCGTACAAGCGGAATGAAGAAGGAGCCTATCGTGAGTATCAGTCAGCTTTGAGACGTTTTAATAATGAGTTGAAAAGCCTGTCCAGAAAATTAAGGCTACATTCGCCCGTCACGTCGTATACGCTTCGTCATTCTTGGGCTACGACTGCTAAGTACAGAGGTGTACCTATCGAAATGATTAGCGAATCACTGGGACACAAATCTATTAAAACAACACAGATATATTTAAAGGGTTTCGAATTGGAAGAAAGAACAAAAGTAAATAAATCGAATTATTCTTACGTTTGTAATTTTAAAATGCTCTGATTGATATTGTTAAAGCATTATGGATTAGGGACTTAATGCTGATGTTACTTCTTAGGTAACGGAATTATATTCGCTACAAAGATAGGTAAAAATATTAATAGCAAACAAACAATAAACTTCTTTTTTTCCTTTTTCTCTAAAATATGCAACATGAATCTATCTGAACATGAAGGATAACATCTTCATGCTCAAAGGCTTTTTATTACCTAAATTCAAGAATGTTTTATATTGAATGTTAGGTGCCCGCTTTTATATTCCCTCATAATCGTTTTTTTTCTTTTTTTCACAGCGATGTGTATTCTATATGTGTGTTGTCCGTTACCTAAGAAGTAACGGATGAACATGGGGTAAAAAAATATGATTTTAACGAAACCGAAATCAGTAAATGCCGGGCCTAGTAGTGGGACAG